>DCZC01000016.1:8436-8800 GCA_002331565.1 Gemmatimonas sp. UBA2094 | reverse complement strand
ACGCCAACATCGAGGCGCAGGACTCATTGGGCGGCGTATTCCGCAGCGACAACGGCGGCGCCACCTGGACGCGCACCAACAGCGACCAGAAGTTCGTGGTGCGCCCGTTCTACTACATGAGCATCACCGCCGACCCGGTGAACGAGAACACGGTCTACGTGATGAACCTGCAGGTGAGCCGCAGCATCGATGGCGGCCGCACCTTCAGCACGGCGCGGGTGCCGCACGGTGACACGCACATCATGTGGGTGGACCCCAAGAACCCGGACCGCCTTATCAACGGCAATGACGGTGGGGCCACTATCTCCCTCGACGGCGGCCGCACGTGGAGCACCCAGGACAACCAGCCCACGTCGCAGTTCTA
>DCZC01000016.1:7885-8203 GCA_002331565.1 Gemmatimonas sp. UBA2094 | reverse complement strand
CAACAGGACAACAGTACGGTCAACATCGCGCACCGCTCCGATCGCGGCGCGATCACCGAGCGTGACTGGTTCCCGGTGGCCGGCTGCGAGAACGCCTACATCGCGGTGGACCCGCGCAACCCCGACGTGACCTTCGGCGGCTGCTACATGGGCCAGCTCTCGCGCCACGATCGCAAGACCAACATGCGCCGCGACGTGTCGGTATGGCTGGGCAACTACGATGGATATGCCGTAGCCGACGTACCACAGCGCTTCCAGTGGACCTTCCCCATCCACTTCTCGCCGCATGACCCCGACGTGCTGTACACGGCGTCACAG
>DCZC01000016.1:0-7590 GCA_002331565.1 Gemmatimonas sp. UBA2094 | reverse complement strand
GAGTGGTACGCCACGATCTTCGCGTTCGCCGAGTCACCGGTCACGAAGGGCGTCCTGTGGACCGGCAGCGACGACGGCCTCATTCACGTGTCGCGCGACAATGGCGCCACATGGACCAATGTGACGCCCAAGGCCTTCGGCGCCTTCACGCGCGTGTCGATCATCGAGGCGTCACCGTTCGAGGCGGGCACGGCCTACGTGGCAGCCAACCGCTACCAGCAGGACGACTTCGCGCCGTACCTCTTCAAGACCACGGATTACGGCGCCACCTGGACGCGTATCGATAGCGGCATCCCCATGGGCGCGTACACTCGTGCCATCCGCAGCGACATCAAGCGCAAGGGGCTGCTCTTCGCCGGGACCGAAACGGGGGTGTACGTCTCGTTGAATGATGGCGCGAGCTGGGAGCCGCTGCAGCTCAACCTACCGCGTGTCGTGATCCGCGACCTGCGTGTGCACGACAACGACCTGATCGTGGGCACACACGGCCGTGCCTTCTGGTCACTCGACGATATCTCGATGCTGCGTGCGCTGAGCGAGCCGGTCACCGCCAAGTCGGCGTACCTGTTTGCCCCCGCCCCGGCCGTTCGCTGGGTGAGCGGCGGTGGGAGCGGACGCGCCTCGCTCACGGCCGGCGCCAATCCGCGCTACGGCGTGAACGTGGACTACTGGCTCAAGGAGGCACCGACGTCCCCGATCGTCCTGCAGATCCTCGAGCAGGGCGGCAAGGTGATCCGGACCTTCACGAGCGCCGGGCCCGCGAAGAAGGACAGCACCGGCAATGCCGCGGCCGACTCCGCGGCCGCGCGGATCCGCACCACGCAGAATGCGGAAGCGCTGGCCTACGACGCCGCAGATTCGGTGGTACACGCGCGTGCCGGCGCGAACCGCTTCACCTGGGATCTGAGCTACCCCGCACCGAAGACGATCCCGGGCGCCATCGTGGACGACGGGTCGACGGATGGCCCCACGGCGGTCCCAGGCGACTACGCGGTGCGCCTGATCGTGGGCAGCGACACGTTGTCGCAGCCGTTCACGATCCGTCCCGACCCTCGCGTGACGCTCACGGCGGCCGAGTATCGGGCGCAGTTCGATGCGGCCAACGCGGTGGGGGCGCGCATCACCAGCATCACGGAAACGGTGCAGCGCATCCAGGACCTGCAGCGTCAGCTCGACGAGCGCGCACGGCAGGCGGGTGCACAGGCGTACGCCAAGGAAGTGCGTGATGCGTCGAGCGCACTGCGCAAGAAGCTGGAGGCGGTGCGCGCGGAGATCTACGAGGTGTATACCAAAGCGGATCAGGCCACGCTCAATTATCCGATCAAGCTCTACCAGATGTTCATCTCACTCAACTCGCAGGTGCTCGAAGGGACGAACCCGCCCACGCAGCAGCACGGCGAGATCACGAGCGACCTGGGTGGCAAGCTGGATGTGCAGCTGAAGACGCTGCAGGGGCTCGAGGACAAGGAGCTGAGCGACTTCAACGCGCTGCTGTCCAAGCTCGGCGTGCCGAACGTGTTCGTGCCCAAGAAGCCGATCGGCTGACGGTCTGGGTCTTGGTCGGGGCTGGTATGGTGTGCGGTAGTCGCCGCGGGAGCTCCCGCTCACCCCGGTCGCGACGTGCTTCGGGGGTGGCCGTGCACGCGCTCACGCGCGCGCCGGCCTCACCCCCTCAGCGAGTCGCTCCCGGGGCGGCGGGGCCCCCGCGGCTCGCATCGCGACCGTACCAACGCCGACACGCAGCTCTTGCGCACACTGAGCGCTGAGCGCTGACAGCTGAGCGCTCGGCAATCTCTGTACGGCCGGACTGCTCTGGTTCTCCCATCCGGAGCGTCGCTGGGTCGCGTTGTACCCACTGGGGATCAGCGCCACGGTCGCGTCGAGCTATCTCCTCACGGTGCACGTGTGGTGGTCGATCACGCTGAGTGCACTGGGGATCGCTCTGTTCGTCCCCGCATTCTGGCTGCAGCGGGCATCGTCACGGCGCTGGCAGCGCGCTCATCGTAGTTGCAGCGCGCACGAGCTGACGGATGCCTGGACCGCGGCTCGCGTTGTGGTTGCGTCGTTGAACGACCGAGCCGCAGCGGCGCCTCGCGCACACCGAAACTCCGGAACGCGAAGCAAACCGTCAGGCGTCCGCGTACACGTGGGTTTCCGCGGCACCACCCGGATGGGTGACCGCCCCATAGCGCGCCGGCCCCACCGTCTGCGCGAAACGCCAGATCGCGCCGCTCTGGTAGTCGGTTGCACGCGGCGTCCACGCGGCACGACGGACCGCGAGTTCGTCGTCGGTGAGGCGCACGCTCAGCGTGCCCGCCCCGGCGTCGATGTCGATGATGTCACCGTCGCGCAGCAGACCGATCGGCCCGCCCACCGCCGCTTCGGGGCCCACATGACCGATGCACAGCCCGCGCGTCGCACCGCTGAACCGGCCGTCGGTGATGAGCGCCACATGCTCACCCATGCCCTGCCCGTAGATGGCGCTCGTGGTGCTGAGCATCTCGCGCATCCCCGGGCCGCCCTTGGGCCCCTCGTAGCGAATCACGAGCACATCATTCTTGTCGTACTTCCGCTCCATCACGGCCGCGAAGCAGGCCTCTTCGCTGTCGAAGACGCGCGCCGGCCCGCTGTGCACGAGGTGCGACAGCCCCGCCACCTTCACGATGGCGCCGTCGGGACACAGGTTGCCGCTGAGCCCCACCAGTCCACCCGTCGGCGAGATGGCCTGCGACACCGGCATCACCACCTTCTGATCACCGGGCACCACCACGTCGGCGAGATTCTCCGCGAGGGTCTTCCCCGTCACGGTGATGCAGTCGCCGTGCAGGAAGCCGCCGTCGAGCAGCGACTTGAGCACCACGCTCGCGCCGCCGATGTCGTGCACATCCTTCGCGAGATACTTCCCGCCCGGCTTGAGATCGGCTATGAGCGGCGTGCGCTTGAACACCTCGGCCACGTCGAACAGGTCGAACTCGATACCGCACTCGTGCGCGAGCGCGGGCAAGTGCAGGGTGGCGTTGGTGCTTCCGCCTGTCGCGGCCACGACGGCGGCAGCATTCTCGAGCGAGCGGCGCGTGACGATCATGCGCGGGCGCAACCCGTCGCGCAGCAGGCGCATCACCGTTTCCCCCGCAAGTTCGGCATAACGGTCACGCGTTTCGTACGCGGCCGGCGGACTCGCCGACCCGGGTAGCGCGAGTCCGATGGCCTCGCTCACGTACGCCATGCTGTTGGCGGTGTACTGGCCGCCACATGAACCCGCACCCGGACACGCCACCTTCTCGAGTGCCGTGAGCTCTTCGAGCGAGCACTTCCCTGCCGCATACGAGCCCACCGCCTCGAACACGTCGAGCACCGTCACATCGCGATCGTGGTGCCGACCGGGCAGAATCGAGCCTCCATAGAGAAACACACTCGGCACGTCGAGGCGAACCATGGCCATCATCATGCCGGGGAGCGTCTTGTCGCAGCCGGCGATGCCGACGAGGGCATCGTAGCAGTGCCCGCGCACCGTGAGTTCGATGCTGTCGGCGATGGTTTCGCGACTCACCAGCGACGCCTTCATCCCCGCGTGCCCCATGGCGATGCCGTCGGTCACCGTGATGGTGGTGAACTCGCGCGGCGTGCCGCCACCGGCCACCACGCCACGCTTCGCCACCTCGGCCTGACGCTTGAGCGCGATGTTGCACGGCGCCGCTTCGTTCCAGCTCGACACCACACCGACGAGGGGACGCGCGATCTCCTGCTCGTTGAGGCCCATGGCGTAGTAGAACGCGCGATGCGGCGCGCGTTCGGGCCCGTGCATGGCGTGGCGACTGGGGAGCTTGGGTTCGCTCATGATACTCGGTGGGTGAGAAAGATCGGGGGACGCGTGAACACGGAGATCACGGAGGCAGGTGAGCGCACCGGGAACCACATCGAGCAGTTCTCCATGCCCTCACCACCCTCGGCGATCTCCGTGCTCACGCGTTAGCGGCGCGGCGCCGATTCAGAGCGCCGGCCGCCGCCTGTGAATGTCCGTCGCCTTCTGGAACTGATGCGCGACCGAGAGGATGATGTCGTCGTTGTACAGATTGCCCGTGATCACGCCGCAGATGGGCTGCGCCTTGTACGTCGGTGCCGGCGTGCTGTCGTTGCCACGCTGTCCGCCGAAGCCGAACTGTGGCACGTCGAACTTGTACGGCAGCACCGCACACGGATGACCCGTCTGCGCGTTGGGGCCCACGTCGGCGTTGGGGCCGCCGATGAAACCGTCGAGGTCCTTCATGAACTCGCCCCACTTCTGCACCAGCAGCAGACGACGACGTTGGTTGTTGACGAAGTCGAACGCGCGGATGCTGCGGCCACCCACGAAGCGCGGGTTCCAGTCGGCCGCCGCCATGGGGTTGGTGTCGCCTTCGTTGATCCCCTTGGGGCGGGCGGGCGGCGTGTTGCCGAACGGCGCATTGGCGCCGGGGCCGGTGGCCGGTCGTGCGGGTAGTGCGTTGAGGTCGAGGTTGTACTCCTTCGCCTTGCGCTGCACGAAGCTGTCGAACGCGGCGGCGTACTCCGCATTGAGCCCACCGCCGCCCATCCCCGCCACCGTCGGACGCGCGCCAATGGGCTTCGGCACCATGCCGAGCGCCTTGAGCTTGTCCACCAGTTCCGGCGGCGCTGCCGAGTCCACGCCGATCCGCAATTTGGCGAGCGGGATGTTGCGGTCGAAGGTGAACGGCGTGGTCACCGTGCTCGCGTCCTTCGGGTCGACGCCGTGCAGCACGTTGAACACCATCGCACAGTCTTCGGCCGTGCGGCACATGGGCCCCACACGGTCCTGCGACCACGACAGCACCATACCGCCGTGACGGCTCACGCGCCCGTACGTGGGACGCAGCGCCGAGATGCCGTTGCGAATGCTCGGCGACACGATCGAGCCCTGCGTCTCCGTTCCGATGGAAAACGCCACCAGCCCCGCGGCCGTGGCCGAACCGGGGCCGGTGCTCGAGCCGCTGGAGCCGATGTTGAGATTCCACGGGTTGTTGGTGCGCCCGCCGTACCACCAATCGTTCTGCGCGAACAGTCCGGTCGCCAGCTTCGCGAGCAACACCGCGCCGGCATTGCGCAACCGCACGACGATCTCGGCGTCGTAGTCGAACTGCTGATCCTTGAAGTCGGGCGAGCCCCACGACGTGGGCGCGTTCTTCGTGGCGAAGAGATCCTTGATGCCGTACGGCACGCCGTGCAACGGACCACGGTACTTGCCGGCAGCCAACTCCTTGTCCATCGCATCGGCTTCGGCGCGCGCCGACTCCTTCATGAGCGTCACCACGCAATTGAGCGTGGGATTGAGACGCTCCATGCGCTCGAGGTAGATGTCGGTGATCTGCCGCGAGGTGATCTTGCGCGCCTTGATGAGCGCAGCAATGCGATGCGCCGGCAGAAACGCGAGATCGTCCGGCGATGCGGGCGCCGCGCCGACCCACGGCTCCACCACGAAGGTGCTGCGCGTGAAGGCCTTCGCGCCGTGCTTGGCCACCATGCGCTCCATCAGCGCCCCCGTACCCTCGGGATACGGCATGAACTGCAGCGCTGGCGCCTCACCGTTGCCGAGCGCCACCGGTTCCTGCTGCGCGGGCGGTTGAACGGGCAGCATCCCCGACCACACGCCGGCCGTGGCATCGAAGTACGCCTGTGGCGACTGCGCTCCGAGCGATCGCACACCGAACGTGCTCGCGGCAGCCATCACGAGCGAGCGGAACATGAACTCGCGGCGCGGCACCCCCGTGCTGGTCGGGTCGTACTCCATTGCCGCGAGTTCGGCTTCGGCGTGATCGAGGAAATCGAAAGGGGTGCTGTCCACGCGTGCGCTCCGAGAAGGGGAGAATCGAACCACCGGCGGGCCCGGCATGCCGCCCGGGCCCGGGAACGGGGCGAATATCTCCTACTCAACGCACGACGGCGAGGGGACGCTGCCCCCCGCGCCGATCATCCCGCCGGCTTGATGCGGAACACGAACGCCTGTTGCACCAGCTGATTCACTCGCCGTCCCGCGAAGACAGCCGGCTTGTACTTCATCTGCGGCAGGGCGTGCTTCACCGCCACGACGAACTGCGGTTCCACCTTTTCGAGAACCTGCAGATTGAGCGTATCGGCGTGTCCCGCGCTGTCGACGACGAACTGCGCGTACACCACCCCCTGCACGCCGGCCTGCATCAGTTCGGGCGGGTACTCGGGCCCCACGGCACTCGGATCGAGCGCCGCCGCCGAGTCCACCTCGATTTCGGTCATCGCCCGCGGCGATTCGCTCTCGGGCTGCGACACGGCATCGTCGGTGATGAGACGCGTCCCCTGTTGAGCCAGCGCCACCGCCTTGGTGCCATCGTCTCGCGGCAGGGCGACGTCGCCGTTCGTCGCGGACGCAGCGTCTCCGAGCCCTACGAAGGAGAGACGCTCCTCCGACGGGGGCGGAGCGGCCCGACGAAACGGCGCCAGGAACCCGACCGCTTCGTCCGCCGCCTGGGGCGCCCGCGCGGCCGCCCATCGCTCCAGCCAACCGGCAGCCAGAAACACACCGATGACCGCCAGCTCCGCACCAACCCCCACCACTTGCTGCGGCAGTGCACGCCAGGACAGCCGGCGTGTGGATTCGAAGGCTCGGAGCTTCAGGGGGAATTCGGAAGAGACGGGCATAGCACCTCCTTCCGCAGTACGCGGAACGCTGAACGCCTCGCTACCCCTGCACTATCCTCAGCGGGCCCAGGTGCCGCAAGTGCGATGCAGTGGCCTCCGGTGGCCACCCGCAACAGATTGGTGATGACTGGAACACTTCAGCTTGTCCGTTCGTCACACACGCGGTTACATATTAGACATGAATTCCCGTCTCACCGTTGCCGCGCACGTGCTCGGGCTCATCGCGTACCTCGAGCGTGAGGAGGGGCGCGGCGCGACCTCGGACGAACTCGCCGAAAGCGTCGGGACCAATGCCGTCGTGATACGCCGGGTACTGGGGCAACTCAAGCACGCCGGGATCATCGACTCGCGTCGCGGAGCAGGAGGCGGGTCGGTACTCGCGCGCGATCCCGGGGCCATCACACTGCGCGCCGTGTACGACGCCGTGCAGGACGAAGGCCGCGAACTCCTCGGCCGGCACGCCAACGGCGTGGGGGCCGACTGTCCGGTTGCTCCGGTCATCGCCGAGTATCTCGACGAGGTGTACCTCGACGCCGAAGAAGCGCTGAAGCGCGCCCTGGCCCGCGTCACCATCGACTCGCTCTCGAAAGATGTGATGGAGCGCGTGCGCGCCCGGATGGCCACCGCACCCACCGGCTATGCCAGCCTGCACGCCACGAAGGCCCTCGTGCCCGAGCGCCAGATCGCCTGACCGTCAGGCTGCTCGACGTCGCTTCGCCCGTCGAACACGGCGCAAGGCACGCCATGGCTGCGTGGGACGTTGCACCGCAGACTCCGTGAACCCACCCGAGGAGCATTTCGTGGATACTGCCCCGTTGCTCCCTGTCGCCGACTTTACCTGACCACGATTTCATGTTCCGACCCTCGACCTTGACGCCCTGGCGCGCGCTTCCCGCGGCGGTGCTGCTCGCCGCCTGCGCC
>DCZC01000045.1:10559-10879 GCA_002331565.1 Gemmatimonas sp. UBA2094 | reverse complement strand
CGCCGGCTTGGTCGGCTTTGCGCTGCGGCGCGCCACCTCGGCTTCCTGCGCCGCCGTACGGCGCGCCGCCTTCTCCGCGGCCCGCGCGCGGTCTTCCGCCTTCTTCTTGCGGATCTCGGCGATGCGCTCGGCGATGGGCACCTCGAGCTTCGCCTGCGGCTTGGCCGTATAGTCGAAATCGGGCACCGTCACGCGCGGCAACTGCTTCTTGATGGCACGCTCGATGAGCTTGAGTTCGCCCTCTTCTTCCGGGCTCACGAAGGTGAACGCCTCACCCGTCGCTTCGGCGCGCGCCGTGCGCCCCACGCGATGGATGTAGT
>DCZC01000045.1:0-10327 GCA_002331565.1 Gemmatimonas sp. UBA2094 | reverse complement strand
TCGATATCGATACCGCGCGCGGCGATGTCGGTGGCGACCAGCACCTGATACGTGCCGTCCTTGAAGCCCGCGAGCGCCTGCGTACGCTGGCTCTGCGAACGGTTGCCGTGAATGCGCTCCGCCTTGATGCCCGCCGTCACGAGCTGGCTTGCGAGCCGGTTGGCGCGATGCTTGGTGCGCGTGAACACGAGCGCCTGCGGCATATCACCCCGCTTGAGCAGCGCCACGAGCAGCGCACTCTTGAGATCCTGCGACACGGGATACACGGCCTGCGTGATGCCGGTGGCCGGTGCGGCCTTGCGCTGCAGGTTGAGCGTGACCGGTTTGTTGAGCATCTCCTGCGCGAGCGCCGCGATCGGCGGCGGCATGGTGGCGCTGAAGAACAGCGTCTGCCGCTTGGTGGACGGCAGATGGCGGAGGATCTTCTTGATCTCCGGCAGGAAGCCCATGTCGAGCATGCGGTCGGCTTCGTCGAGCACCAGATACTCGAGGGCGTCGAGCTTGGCGTACGGCTGCCGGAAGTGATCGAGCAGACGGCCCGGCGTGGCGATGATGACGTCGACGCCGCTGCGGAACGCATGCTCTTGCGGACCCATCCCCACACCACCGAACACCGCGGCCCCGGTGAGGGGCGTATGGATGGTGACGTCTTTGAGGCTGTCGTGAATCTGGGCGGCGAGTTCACGCGTGGGCGTGAGTACGAGCGCGCGCGTTCTGCCGCGCGGCCGCGACATGAGATGATGCAGAATCGGCAGCAGAAACGCGTACGTTTTGCCGCTGCCGGTCATGGCGCAGGCGAGCAGGTCGCGGCCCTCGAGGGCCGGCGGAATGCTTTCGCCCTGAATGGGCGTGGGCCGGGCGAATCCGAGGTCCTTGAGACCCTGCAGAAGGCTCGGATGAAGCTGAAGCGATGTAAACGTCTGTGAAGCTGTCACGTAGGCAATGGGATGATATGTGTCCCTGAAAGCTCGCCACTTCCTCTAGCCGACGCCATGCCTGCGGCCGGATATTGGCGCATGACTCGATTGTCGCGACTCGTCACACGCATCCGCCAGTATTGCCTAATCGCCTGCACGGCACTCGTTTGCGTGGCGCTCCCCGATGGGCGTATCACGCCGGGGGCGCAATCGCCAGCGCGTGCCGTTACCGCATCGCGACCGAACGTCGTCCTCATCATCACCGACGACATGGGCTACGCGGACATCGGTCCGTACGGCGCGAAAGACATCCGCACGCCCCATCTCGACCGGCTCGCCCGCGAGGGCACGGTGTTCACCGCGTTCTATGCCAACGGGGTGCTGTGCACCCCCACCCGCGCGGGGCTCATCACCGGGCGCTATCAGCAGCGATACGGGGTCGAGGATCCCCTCGGCAATCCCACGGCGGGAGAGCGACGCGGCCTCGTTGCCACGGGTACGTCGCTGCCACAGCTGCTCAAGGCGCACGGCTATGCCACGGCGCTCGTGGGCAAGTGGCATCTGGGATACGACGCTGCCATGTCCCCCAACGCCCACGGCTTCGATTGGTTCTGGGGCCTCAAGAGTGGCTACCACGACTACTACCGGCACACCGATGGCGCCGGCAAGCCCGACCTGTGGGAGAACGACACGCCGATTCGCGCCGATGGCTACAGCACCGACCTGATCGCGAACCAGGCCGTGTCGTTCATCGAACGGCACGCGACGGAGCATGCGACACAGCCGTTCTTTCTCGACGTGGCGTTCAATGCGCCCCATTGGCCATTCCAGCGACCTGGACAAGCCGGCGACGCCCGCGACAACGCGCGCTTGCTCATCCCGAGTGATTCGGCCCCCGGCACCCGCGCCGATTACGTGACGATGGTGGAACGGATGGATCGCGGCGTGGGCAACGTGCTGCGGGCACTCGACCGACTCGGCATCGCACGCCAGACCATCGTGATCTTCACCAACGACAACGGCGGCGAGTGGCTCTCCGACAACGGCCCGCTGTTCAACCGGAAATACACCGTGTGGGAGGGAGGCATTCGCGTGCCGGCGATCGTGCGCTGGCCCGGCCGCGTACCCGCAAACGTGCGCACCGCGCAGGTGGGGGTCACGATGGATCTCACCGCGTCGGTGCTGGCAGCGACCGGCGCCCCCGTACCCGACTCGGCGCGTCTCGAGGGGATGAATCTGTTTCCCGTGCTCTCGGAACGCCGGCCCCCGGTACCCCGCACGCTCTTCTGGCGCTCCACCTTCGAGGGACGCACGCAGCGCGCCGTACGCGAGGACAACTGGAAGTACGTGCGTGACGCCAACCACGACTTCGTGTTCGACGTGGTGAACGATCCGGGCGAACGGCACGACCTGGCGCGCCGTCGTCCTGACATCGCGCGCCGTCTGCGGCAGAAGTTGCTGGCGTGGGAGCAGGATGTGGACACCGATGCACGACGGGAAGCGACCCGGCGTGCCGACACCCGACGCAACTGACGAGGTTCCGATGAGACGCATGCTACCGGCAGTGATCACCCTGCTCGTGCTCGTGACGGGCGCGCCGTCCGACGTCACGGCGCAGTCAAAGGCGGCACCATCCGTGCGCGCCATCGATGCGGCGCCGTTTCCGAGCGCCATGGTCGCCTCGCCGAAGGGCGACATGGTGGCGTGGGTGCACAACACCGAGGGGGTGCGCAGCCTCTGGGTGGCGGCGGCGCCCGCCTATGCCGCGCGGCGCGTAGCGGACTTCGGCCAGGACGACGGACAGGAGCTCTCGCAGCCCGCCTTCAGCGCCGATGGCAAAACCCTCTGGTTCGTGCGCGGCAGTGGAACCAACCGCGCCGGCGAGAATCCGAATCCCACCAGCGATCCGAAGGGGGCCGAGCAGGCGATCTGGCGTGTACGCCTCGACATCCCCTCCGCGCCGGCCGAGCGCATCATCCTCGGCAGCACTCCCACGCCGTCGCCCACGGGGGACGCGCTGCTCTTCGCCCGGCGCGGCGACGTGAACCTGCTGGCGTTCAAGGACGGCAAGGCCGAGGGGACCGCCCTGTTCGAGATGCGGGGCGGGGCGAGTGACTTCCGCTGGTCGCCGGATGGCGGGAAGGTGGCATTCGTGTCCGATCGCGGGACGCACGCCTTTGTGGGTGTGTACGATGTGAAGAGCGCCCGGATTTCGTGGATGTCGCCGAGTACCGACACGGACGGATCACCGGTGTGGTCGCCCGACGGTTCGCGCCTTGCCTTTCTGCGCCAGCCGTACGCGAAGCGTCGCATGATCTTCCTCGCCATCCGTACGGCGCAGCCATGGAGCATCCACGTAGCCGACGCGACCACGGGGGTCGCGCGCGAGGTGTTCCGCGCCACACCGGGCACGGGCTCTGCCTTCTGGCCCATGCAGGCCGACACGCAGATCTTGTGGAGTGCCGACGACCGGCTCGTGTTTCCGTGGGAGCGCGACGGATTCCTGCACCTGTACAGCGTACCGGCCGGCGGCGGGGCGTACACGCAACTCGACCGCGGCGCACACGAAGTGGAGTACGTGGCGCTCGATCACAGTCGCATGCAGGTGCTGTTCAACTCCAATCAGGGCGACCGCGATCGTCGGCACGTATGGCGCGTGAAGGCCGGTGGCGGTGACGCGGCCACCCCAGTGACGGGCGGCGCGAGCATCGAGTGGTTGCCCACGCCGCTCGCCGACGGCAGCGTGGCGTTCCTGCGCAGCGATGCGCGACTCCCGGCGCATGCGGCAATCATGCCCACCACCGGGAGTGGGCTGGCCGCCGCGCGCTATCTCGCGCCGCAGACGATGCCGGCGAGCTACCCGAGTACGCAGCTGGTGGTGCCCACGCCCGTCGACATCAAGGCGGCCGATGGCGTGGAGAGCCACGCGCAGCTCTTCCTGCCCCCCGCAGGGCAATTCAGCGGCAAACGCCCTGCCATCATCTTCCTGCACGGTGGCTCGCGCCGTCAGATGCTGCTGGGATGGAACTACGGCTCGTACTACCACCACGCGTACGCCATGAACCAGGCGCTCGCGCTGCGTGGCTGGGTGGTGCTGTCGCTCAACTATCGCAGCGGGATCGGCTATGGCCGCGATTTCCGTGAAGCACTCAACTACGGCGCCGGCGGAGCGACCGAATACGGCGACCTGGCCGCAGCGGCGCGCTGGCTGCGCGCCCGTGCCGATGTGGACACCGCGAAGGTGGCGCTCTGGGGCGGCAGCTATGGTGGTTACCTCACGGCCATGGGACTCACGCGCAATCCCGAACTGTTCGCGGGCGGCGTGGATATCCACGGCGTGCACGACTGGAACGTGGGGATCGCCACCTTCCGCACCGACTACAACCCGCTGGAAGATCCCGCCGCCACCGCGCTCGCCTTCCAGTCGTCGCCGCTGTCACAGGTGCAGCGGTGGAAGGATCCGGTGCTGCTGGTGCACGGCGACGACGACCGCAACGTGCGATTCATCGAAACGCTGACGCTCATCGAGAAGCTGCGCGCGCAGCAGGTGCCGGTGGAACAGCTGGTGCTGCCGGACGAAATCCACGGATTCCTGCGACACGAGTCGTGGATGCGAGTGTTCGAGTCGGCGGTGGAGTTCCTGGAGCGGCGGGTGCTGCGGACGCCGTAACTGCGAGACTCGAGACGCACGCCGGAGCGGTGAAAGGCCGAGGGGGAGAGGTGAGCCGGGATCGCAGTGAGCACGAGGGTTCTAGCGGTGAGAGTTGAGGGCGGGTCCTCAATTCTTGCTGCTCGCCCACTCGACTCTCACTGCGATCCGGGCTCAACTCTCCGCCTCAGCCTCTCAACTCTGCCCGCCGACCGCTCAGATCTGAGGGGTCAGCCGGTAGCCGCGATCTCCTCGCCCGGATTGATGAACTGGTCCTGTTCCAGCTGGAACTGCCGGTTGTACAGCTCGCGGTACCGCCCGCCGAGGGCGATCAGTTGCGGGTGCGTGCCGCGCTCGACGATTTCGCCCTTCTCCATCACCAGGATCTGATCGGCGCTGGTGATGGTGCTGAGGCGGTGCGCGATGACGAAGGTCGTGCGTCCCGCCCGGAGACGGCGCAATCCTTCCTGAATGAGATGTTCGCTTTCCGAGTCGAGGCTCGACGTGGCTTCGTCGAGGATGAGGACACGCGGGTCGGCGAGGATGGCACGCGCGATCGCGACGCGTTGACGCTGACCGCCGGACAGTTTCACGCCACGCTCGCCTACGATGGTGTCGTACTGCTGCGGGAAGCCCATGATGAAGTCATGGGCGTTCGCGATCTTCGCTACGGCGATGATCTCTTCGTCGCTGGCGCCGGGCTTGGTGAAGCCGATGTTGTCCTTCACCGTGCCGTCGAAGAGGAAGTTGTCCTGCATCACCACACCGAGGTGGCGACGGTAGTCGCGCAACTTGAGATCGCTCACCGGCGTACCGTCCACCACGATGCGCCCCTGTTGCGGCTGCGCAAAGGCCATGATGAGCGAGATCATGGTGCTCTTGCCGCTGCCGCTCGAGCCCACGAGCGCGGTGGTGGTACCGGCCGGCGCGTCGAAGCTCACGTGCTTGAGCACCGGAACGCCTGCCTCGTACTCGAAGCTCACGTCATCGAAGCGTACGTGCCCCACGACGGTGGGTACCTCCTGCTTCGCGGCGTCTTCCTGGTCTTCGGTGGCCATGTCCCGCAGCTCGCGGATGCGGTCGAGGCCCGCGAACGCCTCGGTGATCTGCGTCCCGATGCTCGCAATGGAGATGAGTGGCGCCGTGACCATGCCGATGAACACCACGAAGGTGATGAGGCTGCCGAGCGTCATGTTGCCGCGGATCACGTCGCCACCACCCACGTACATCACGATCACGCCGATCACGCCCACCACGCCGAGGCCGAGCGTTCCGGTAAGCGAAGTGCCGGTGATGGTCTTCGCGATGTTCTGGAAGAGGCGCTGCACACCGTCGCCGAACACTTTTTTCTCGCGCGCTTCGGCGGTGTACACCTTGATCAGGCGGATGCCGCCCAGCGTCTCGGTGAGTCGGCCCGTGACCTCGGCCTGAATGACGCTGCGCTCGCGGAAGATGGGACGCAGGCGCTTGAACGCGATGCTCATGCCGGCACCGAAGAAGGCGAGCGGCAGGACCGTGGCGAGCGTGAGCTTCCAGTTGAGGTAGAGCAGCACGCCCATCGCACCGATGGCGCTGAGGATGCCGCCGGTCAGCTGAATGAGACCGGTTCCGATGAGATTGCGGATCCCTTCCGGATCGCTCATCACCCGGCTCACGAGCACGCCGCTCTTCGTGCTGTCGAAGTAGCGCACCGGCAGCCGGATGAGATGGCCTTGCACTTCCTCGCGCAGCTGCGCGATGGCCTGCTGGGCGGCGACGCTGACCACCTGCGAGAGCGCATACCCCGTGATCGATTGCACCACGGTGGCGACGAGCCCGGCGAGCGCGATCCACCCGAGCAGGCGGAGGTCCCCGTTGGGGAGCGCTTCGTCGAGCACCTTTTTCGTGCTGTACGGCAGGACGAAACTCGAGGCTCGGCTGATGAGCATCAGCACGAGGCCGATGCTCACGGAGCGACGGTGCCGTACGATGAGCGCGCGGGCTTCACCCCAGGCGCGCTTGCTGTCGTACTTGGGCTTCTTCGGTGCGGCGGTTGGAGGAACCATGGTCGAAAGGTAGCCGCGGGGCGAATACCTGGCGTTCGCGGGGGGGCCGTGCACCCCTCAGTGGCCACACAGACGACGTATGGCGAATTCCGAGGCATATTGTGGCGGCAGTATAGAAAGAATAACAAGACATCATAAGATCAGTAGTTGATTTTTTACCATATTATTCGTCATCGTGCCAAGTGGTTTGCCGTACTGGGGCCGGTTCGTGCGAACACTCGGCCGCCACTGCGCGTTGACTCCGGTGACGGCCGCGGCATCATCGCCCGGCGACGGCTGCGGTGGTCCCCCGCGACGTGTTCCGGTAGCTTTCCGGGTTACATCCCGCCCTCCATCAGGACTGCATGTTCATACCCGATAAGGAAACGCTGGCGAAGGTCGAAGTCCTCAATGACCTCGAACAGGACGTCCAAGAGCTCATGGAGGCGCACGAAGCCAAGCGGATCCTGTGGTTCCCCTCCGACATCCTCGCCCCCGAGCCGGATACGGACCCCGATCTCTACGTGAAGCAGCTGCGGGAACGCGCGCGCGGCATCAGCATGCCGGCCCGCGTGGCGCTGGCGCTCAACACGCTCACCGAAGAGGGGCTGCCCCACTTCCACCGCCTGATCGCCACGTACTTGGGCGGCGACACGTTCTGGGCCAAGTGGAACAACCTGTGGACCGCCGAGGAGGACCGGCACGGCGCGATTCTTCACGACTACGCACACGACAGCAAGATCCTCGACAACCCGGTCCTCGAGCGGATGCAGTTCGAGTACCTCAAGGCCGGGTTCGAACCGACGTGGGACAAGGACCCGTACCGGGTGTTCGTCTATACGTCGCTCCAGGAGCGGGCCACGCAGGTGAGCCACGCGAACACGGGAAAGCTGGCAGGCGAGTACGAACCGCTCATCGGCGTCGTGCTCAGCAACGTCGCCAAGGAAGAAGCCCGGCACTACGTGTTCTACCGCGAGATCTTCCAGCGCGTGCTGGCGCGTGACCCCGACAACGCCATGGTGTCGGCAAGTCTGGTCATGCCGAGCATCGACATGCCCGGCGTGAACATGCCGCACTTCCGCGAAATGGCCGACGTGATCCGTCGGGCCGGCATTTACGGTCCGCGCGAATACATCCGCATCGTCGAAGATCTCATCAAGTTCTGGGCGCTCGACAAAGTCGAAGGACTGAGCGAGATGGGCAAGAAGGCGCAGGACAAGATCATGGGCATCACCGCGCGCCTCGAGCGCATCGCCGACGCGATGGAGACCCGGAGCAAGGCCAAGACGTTTCAGTTCAACGTGGCGTTCAACAAGGAATTCGCGATGGAGTGAAGCAACGGTGCGGCGGCCCACTACGCGCGGAACCACGCGCGGTGGACGACGCGCTGGGAACCACGCGTTGGGAAGAACGCGCTGGGACCTACACGTTGGGACTAACGTGGGAGAGGCGCCGCGGCCTACGCGGCTGAAACACGCAGTGAACGACGCGCGCCCGGCTCGGCCTTTGGCCGTTGCCGGGCGCTGCGTTTTTCCCTGCGTGGTTCCCCGCGTGGTTCCCCGCGTGGTTCCCCGCGTGTGGTGCCCGCCCAACGGGCTGGGCATTACGTCGTCCACCGCGTCGTTCAGCCGCGTGGTCCACCGCGCCCCTGCCACGTAGGTCCCAACGTGTAGTTCCCAGCGCGTTGGTCCCAGCGCGTCGTTCCCAACGCGTCGTCCACCGCACGTCGTCCCGCGCGTCGTACCGCCGTAGCGGCGGTCAGCGCCCCCGCACTACTCCCGCCACCACCACGTCCGGGAAGTCGCCGAAGATGCCGTCGGCCCCGAGGCGCACCAGTTCGCGCACTTCCGCCACGGGGTCGCCACCGTAACGCTTGGCGAGGAACACGGGCTCCGACCGCATCGTCCACACGTGCACGGCCAGACCCGCAGCGTGCGCGTCACGGATGAGCGATGTGGGTGCGGCGGCCGAGTCGGCGCCCACCACCAGGCGCTGATTCACTCCGACGGCGTCGACAAAGGTCGCGAGGTCGCGCAGGCGATCCGCCGAGAGCGGCGTGCTCGTGAGATACACGAGCTTCACGCGCGTCTGCGCGCGCAGCGTCCGCAGGTTGCCGTCTTCGAAACTCTGGATGAACACCGGCGCGTTGCGGTCATCGAGACCGCGCGCCTGCAGCGTCGCCAGCAGCTTTTCTTCGAGGGGCAGTCCGATGGCCCGGTGGTAGGTCGGGTGTTTCGTCTCGGGGTAGACGCCCACCACTCGGCCGCGGGCCCGGCCCAGCGAGTCGGCCAGCGCCAGCACCTCGTCGAAGGTGGGAATCGCGTAGCGGCCGTCGTACGCATGCGACCGGAACGGCAGCCGCTCCTTCGCCCGCAACGTGCGCAGCTCGGCCAGCGTGAAGTCCTCGGTGAACCACCCCGTGAGCGTGTCGCCGTCGATGACCTTGCGCGCCTTCCGGTCGGGAAACTTCTCCGCCACGTCGGTCGTCCCCCCGATGTCGTTCTCGTGCCGCGCCACGAGCACGCCGTCCTTCGTACTCACCAGATCGGGCTCGATGAAGTCGGCGCCCATCTCCACGGCCAGCGTGTAAGCGGCCACGGTATGCTCGGGACGGTGGCCACTCGCCCCGCGGTGCGCGATGACGAGGGGCCGATTACTCGGAATGGGCGCCAGCCCCGGACGCCCGCAGGACGCGAGCACGAGGAGGGGAACCGCAAGAAGATTGCTGGGGCGCATGGAACTCCGGGGCGGAAAGTCCTGACACGATCGCGAGGCGCCCCTGAGACTACAGCGCTGGACACGATTTCGAATCCCACGGCCCCGTTGACGCCGCTCCAATTCCTCCGCAGGATAGGTTCATGGTCCCCACTGCCCCCGAGGCGCTGCTCGCCGCCATCCGCGCGAAGGATCAGCTCGCCGTGATGCGGCTGCTCGACGAAGACCCGACTCGCGCCGGCATGCGCGCCACGGGCGGCGAGTCGCTGGTCCTCCACGCGGCCTATGTGGGCGCGACCGATCTCGTGCCCATGCTGCTGCGCGGCCGGCCCCTCGATGCCTGTGAAGCGGCGGCCCTTGGCGACGTTACCTCCCTGCGGACGGCAGTCGAGAACGATGATGACGCGCGCGTGCTACGCAGCAGCGACGGGTGGACGCCGCTGCACCTGGCCGCGTTCTTCGGACGGGACGATGCGGTGGCGCTGCTCATCGATCATGGTGCGCCGCTCGACGCCCACTCCACCAACGCCACGCGCAACACGCCGCTCCACGCGGCGCTGGCCGGCGCCACCAAGGCCAGTGTGGTACGCCGCCTCATTCTGGCCGGCGCCGGCGTGGAAGCCCGTGGTGCCCAAAACGTCACACCGCTGCACCTCGCCGCCTCCCGGGGTGACGCCGCGCTCTGCGACCTGCTCATCGCGCGTGGCGCGGATCCGCAGGCCCTCATGGAGGACGGTACCACTCCTGCGGCGCTGGCCATCGCCCGGGGATTTACCGAGCTCGGCGAGCACCTCGCCATGCAGGAGCGGGTCGAGACGGACTGACGGGCGGCACGCGGCGGCACGCGAAGGAGCGGCTCAATGCGCGCCCCGGAACATGAAGTACATCGCCCCCATGATGCACAGGGCGGCCCACAGAAAATCGAGCTTCACCGGCTGCTTCATGTAGAGCACCGCGAACGGCACGAACACGGCGAGCGCGAGGGCTTCCTGCAGCATCTTGAGCTGCGGCAGCGTGAGCAC
>DCZC01000183.1:908-4396 GCA_002331565.1 Gemmatimonas sp. UBA2094 | reverse complement strand
CAATTGCCCGGGCCGTCGCCCGCGCATGGCGCGATCCGGAGTTCCGCGCGCGGCTCGAAGCCGACCCGCGCGGCGTGCTCATCGAGAGCGGCGCGGAGGTACCCGACGACGTCGGCGTGGTGATCGCCCCGGAGGGCACCCACGTGCTGCAACTTCCCGACGCGCCCGACGGCGATCTGGATGCCGCAGCCGAGGCAGCCGCCCGCCAGGCACATGAGGCGCTCTTCGGCCGCCCCGCCGGGTGACCACCGCGGTGCACGATGCAAGCCCACACGCGCTGGTGATTGCGCCGCGCTGGGTGGTGCGCCACGTGCCGGGCGAGGCCGTGTACCTGCTGAGCGAACGCGAGACCGTGGTGATCGAAGACCCCACGGCACGCGAGTGCCTGCTGCTCATCGATGGGCTGCGCGATGCAGACGGCGTGGTGATGGCACTGCTCGATGCCGATGCCCGTGCGGACGCTGCTGCCGCGTACTTCCGCATTGACGATCTGATTGCCAACGGGCATGTGACGGCTGCCCGTGATGCGCGCAGCGCACAGAGCGTGGGAGGCGAACTGGGCCTCAGCACGAGCATCGTCACCGATCGGTTGAACGACACCGTGACCGTGGCGGCCATCGGTGCTGCCGACGACGACGTCCATTCCGTTACCTCGCTCCTCGCCGAATCGGGCGTCACCGCCCACGTCGTGGAGGGGCCAGCGGCCGAGCAGTTGGCGGCCGACCCGGCATGCGGGCACCTGCTGGTGCTCACCGACGACTACGCCAACCCCGCACTCGCACCGATTGATCGCGCGCGCCGCGCCGCCGGGCAGCCGTGGATGATCGCCCGGCCCGGACTGCTCACCACCTGGGTGGGCCCGGTATTCCGACCCGGCCACACCGCCTGCTGGCACTGCCTGTGCACACGGGTATTGGGCAACCGAGAGGTGGAGCGGTACCTGCAGCGACGAAACGGCGAGGCACCCATACGGCCCGCGGTCACGATGCCGGGCGCGCCGCGGCAGTTCGCCGCATCGCTCATCGCCATGCGTGCCATCGCGTGGCTTCTTGACCCCGAGGCGGCCGACGACGCCGTGGTGCTCACGGCTTCGGCCATCCCCGCAACCCAGCAGGAGCACCGCGTCGTGCGGCGACCGCAGTGCCCGGAGTGCGGCACTCCCGTACCCGACGGCGCACTGCACCCACCGGTGGTCGCCGTGCGATCACCCGGCACTGTGGCCAACGACAGCGGCACACGGGCGGTGACCCCGGAGGAGACCTACGAACGCTTCCGACATCAGGTGAGCCCCATCACCGGTGCGGTGCGCGAGTTGACGCCACTCGGCGACGCCGCACAGCCCGACATGCACGTCTATGCCGCTGGTCACAACTTCGCGATGCTGGGGCACGACCTGCAGCGCTTTCGTGCCGGTCTGCGCAACAACAGCTCGGGCAAGGGGATGACCGACGCACAGGCCAGGGTGAGCGCCATGGGCGAGGCCCTGGAGCGTTTTCAGGGGCTCTACACCGGCGAGGAGCCGCGACGGGCCACGACGCGTGCGGCCCTGGGCGAGGACGCCATTGCCCCCAATGATCTGATGCGGTTCTCCGAGGCCCAGTTCGACGCGCGCGACACGTGGAACGCGAGCGGCCACCGGTTTGCGACCGTCCCCGAGCGCTTTCCCGCCGATCTCGAGGTCGACTGGTCGCCCGTGTGGTCGCTGAGCCAGGAGCGTGTGCGGTGGCTCCCCACCGCCATGCTCTACTTCGCCGCGCCCCAGCCACCGGGTCGCACGCTGTTCGTCGGCTGTTCGAACGGGTGCGCCGCGGGCAATACGCGCGAGGAGGCCATGCTGCAGGGCCTGCTCGAGCTGGTGGAGCGCGATGCAGTCGGCATCTGGTGGTACAACCGCCTTCGTCGCCCGGCAGTCGATGCGACCGCATTCGACGACCCGGCAATCAACCGCATGCTCGAGGTGTACGAGGCCCTCGACCGCCCCGTGCACTTTGTCGACGTCACGAGCGACCTGGGCATCCCCACGGTGGCTGCCGTGTCGGCACGCCGCAACGCGGTGAGCGAGGACATCCTGCTGGGGTTCGGGGCGCACCTCGACCCCCGAATCGCCACGATGCGTGCGCTCGGCGAGGTGGTGCAGTTCTACCCGGCCGTGGCACCGCACGGCGCAGATGGATCGGGCGACTACGACTACGACGACCCGGAGTCACGCGAGTGGTGGTCGACGGCGCGGCGTGAGACCCACCCCTATCTGATGCCCGACGACAGCGCACCGAGCGCGCCGCTGGCCGACGGCGCGGGCGCGGTCACCGACATCGTGGACGCCCTCGATGTCGTGCGCGCGCGCATCGAGGCCGCCGGCCACGAGGTGCTGGTGCTCGACCAGACCCGACCCGACGTGGGGTTCCCCACCGTGCGCATGATCGCCCCGGGGCTCCGCCACTTCTGGGCCCGCTACGCACCCGGGCGCCTCTACGACGTGCCGGTCGCAATGGGCTGGGCCGCATCCCCCACCCCGGAGGACGCCCTCAACCCCACGTGGATGTTCCTGTGAGTTCGGAGGGCGACAGCGCCGCACGCGTGGTGTGGTGCGCGTACCCCGAGGTGACGGCGGGCGACAACGGCATCGAGTACGGCGACCCCGGTGCGTCGATCTTCACCGGCGCCCCCGCCGACCTGGTGGCGCTGCTCGTGGACATGCTGAACGCCGGGGCGACGGAAACGGCACTGGAAGATGCCGTGATCGCCCGGGGAGACGCCCTGCTGCTGGCCCAGTGGCTGGACGCCTTCCACCTGCTGTGCCGATCGGGGCGTGCGGCACCGTCGGTGAGCACGCCGCAGGGCCTCGTCGTGCGTCTGCGTGCGGTGCGCGTGCCCCCTTCCCTGCCCCAAGCCGCGGAACTTCCGGCCTCAGTGCGGCTCTCGCGGTTCGCCATGGCCAGCGGGGCCACCGGCACCCTCGTTGTGGAGAGCCCGTTGTCGGCCTACTCCGCCCAGCCCGGACCCGCGCTCGCGGCACTGCTGCCCGCGCTGGCAACCGGCATGCCCACTGCCGACATCAGCGACCCCGGCGCGCGTACCGCCATCGCACTGCTGCTCGACACCCATCTGGTGGTCGACGGCGACGGGCCCGACGAGGACTCCGGTGCCCTGCGCATGTGGGAACCGCACGACCTTTGGTTCCACTGGCGCACGCGGCGCGGCGGGCACAACCATGTGATCGGCGCAACCTTCCCCCATCGGCCGACGGTTGACCCCATCCCCACCATTGCCGAACGGGATACCACACAGGTGGTCGCGCTGGCGCGACCGGAGGCATCGGAGGGTCCGGGTATCTGGAGCCTGCTGTCCGGGCGGCAGTCGCGTCGCAACGGATCCGCACCCCTCGACGCCGCCACGCTCGGCGAGTTCCTGTGGTGGCACCGCATCGTGCGGGATGTGCCGATGGACGAGGCCAATGGGGTGGAGTACCACCAGTCGCGGCGACCATA
>DCZC01000183.1:0-597 GCA_002331565.1 Gemmatimonas sp. UBA2094 | reverse complement strand
GCGATCGACCTGCTGTTCGCCGATGCGCTGGTGTCGACCGGCGGCAACGGTGCGCCGCAGGTGCTCATCACCTACTGCGTGCGCATTGCCCGGAACTCGTGGAAGTACGAGGGCATGGCGTACCGCGCGGCGTTGCTCAACGCGGGCGTGCTGTACGAGCACGCGTATCTGGTGGCCGAAGCCCTCGGAATGGCCGCATGCGGCCTGGGCAACGCAGACCGGCCGCTGTTCTCGCGGCTCGTCGACCTTCCCCACTTCGAGTTCGAGCCCCTTGCCGAGGTGATGCTGGCCGGTATGCGGTGAACACGCCGTTCCCCGGCGACCCGGTTGCGGCGATCCTCGCCGATCCGTCCGGCGTACTGGCACAACCAGGCGACCTGTACCGGAACCTGCATGCGAGCGGCGACGGGCGCATCGGCACCTACGGCGCCCATCTGTGGGGCTACGACGTGGTGCGTGATGCCCTGCGCTCGCGCGACCTGGTCATCCCCTCGGCGGCAGCCCGCAGCGCGCCCGATCCCTGGCTGGCGGAACTGCTGCACCGCATGCCATCGCTGCACGACGGCGCCGCGCGCGACGCCGTGATCACCGCGCTGC
>DCZC01000202.1:4046-4235 GCA_002331565.1 Gemmatimonas sp. UBA2094 | reverse complement strand
CCGGAGCGTCCGACCGTAGGTGCGCGCCACGCGGGGCGCAGCGCGAATCGCACGAAAGCGCTGTGCATGCGACGGATCTCACAGGTTCCGCCGGGCCCGGAAGCCGCAGCGTGGTCACACGCCATGCGGTTGCTGCCTAGGAGCCGCCTTCCACGGGCAGCTCGGGCCGGTTGCTCCAGGCCGAGAACG
>DCZC01000202.1:3493-3753 GCA_002331565.1 Gemmatimonas sp. UBA2094 | reverse complement strand
CCGGCGGCGGCGAACTGCCCGCGCAGGGTGCCGAGTGACACCAGGGCGCCGTCACCCAGGTGCTCCTCGGCGGGCACGTTGATTGCACCGGGGATGTGCCCCGCCCGGGGATCAACGGGCTCGACGTCGCCGCGGTACCGCGCGCGGGCCCGCACATCGATCACCACGGTGGACGCATTGGCGACCTCGTCAATCGACGCGAGGTACTCCGCGGGCCACGCCCGCGGCGTGAACACCGCGGGCTGGCGGGCGTGGCCGGG
>DCZC01000202.1:0-3258 GCA_002331565.1 Gemmatimonas sp. UBA2094 | reverse complement strand
CGATGGCGCGCAGCATCCACACCAGACGGGCCGCGAACAGGCCTCCCGCGTCGTCGTAGGCCACCACCTGGTCGGCGTCACCGAAACCCAGCGATCCCATGGCGTCGGCAAACGCATCCGGTGATGGCAGCGGGTGCCGGCCGTCACGGGGGTCACCGATGTCGGCCAGCTGGGTGTCGAGATCGACGAACACCGCGTCGGCGATGTGCTCGCGCTCGTACTCATCGCGCCCCGACGGCCCCTGCAGGCGCCAGCGCACGTCGGCCACCACCACCTCATGGCGGTGATCACGCAGCCACGTGGGCGTGACGAACGGCGGCAGCACGGTGCTAGGTGAGCGCCTGGTACGCGCCCGACACCACGAGGAACAGACCGATGGCGATCGACCCCAGCACGATTGCCTGATCGGTGTGTGCCTCGATCCAGTCGCGGATGCCGGTGGCCACCCGCTCGGCTTTCTCGGGACGGAACGCGGCGCCCATCTCGAGGACGAGGTACGACGAACTGGCCAGCACCACGAACACGACGAGGAGCGCCACAGTGCCGGCCGAGGCGGCACCCAGGCCGATGACGGCCGCGACTCCGGCGGCGATGAGACCCCATGGCTGGGTGATGGGGGCGAGCGCCATGGCGAACCACCACGACATGTCGTCGATACCCGACTGCCACTTGGGCGGCTTCTTCGGCTTGGGCGGCCCCGCCATGGCCTTGCGCTTGCGCAGCCCGATGTACAGCAGCACCAGGCCGGCAGCCAACTTGAGCGCAATGCTCACCCATGCGGGCGCCGAGCCATGCGCTGGGGGCTGCACCCCCGACAGCGCGATCGTGCCGGCCACGATGACGGCGAGCGACAGGAACCAGCCGAACAGGAACGCCGCACCCTTGCGCACACCGCGCTTGGCGGTGAGCAGCAGGATGAACGCCACCAGCGGCAGCGGGTCAAGCGCGATCGCGATGGCGATGATGATGAGGGTGATCACGTCCACGGTGCGGACGCTACTTGGGCAGGGGCACCCCGGCCGCGTTGCACAGCACGTCAGGCTGCCATCCATCCGACTTGGCGAACGCGGCCATCTCGGTGAGCGAGTACTCCATGCCGCTCGGGTCGATGCTGCCGTTCTGCCCCTCGAAGGGGTGCGCCAGCACCTGCACGGCCAGCAGGCTGGCCACCACGAGCACCGTGGTGCCGCCGATCATCATGATCTGCGCGATCAGCCGCTCGTCGGGGTCGGCGTACAGCAGCACGTACCCCACCACGAGGACCGCGCCGATCACCAGCAGGGCCCACAGCAGGATGGGTATCTCGCCCTGCGCCACCAGCATTCGGCCACGGCGTCCGACCTCGCGCTCGGCCGTGGCATCCCACCACGACACCACCTGCTCGGCATCGGCGCTGGTCGCCGCCTGCTGCAGGGAACCGGTCTTGTCGAGGGCCACCACCCAGCCCTCGGTCACCGGGCTGCGCTCGCCATCGCGCATTGACGGCCACTCCTGCGCGATGACCGAGCGGGCGTAACAGATCAACTGGCCCTCGGCGCGCTCCACCAGCGGGCCGCGGAAGTCGGACGCCGTCTGGAACTGGTCAACCACGGCCGCGGCCTCGACGTCGGCCTGATTCGAGGCCGCGTCGTACGTGCCGAAGCTCAGGAAGATGACGAACCCGAGCAGGATGACGAACCCTGCACCGAGGAATCCGAACACGCCGGATGCGCGGTCGGAGTCGGCGAAGAAGCCGCCGCTCGGCGAAATGCGCCGGATCATCAGCATGATCGCGATCATCACGACCGCGGAAACGACGATGACAACTGCCGCGAGGAGGGGATTCACGCGGAGGAATTTACCCAAGCGCCCCATTCAGTGCATCGACTGCGGCGGCGACAACCGCACCGGCATGGCGCTCCGCCGCTGCCGGCCGGACGTGACCCCCCGGAAGTTCCACCACGAACGCCGTGGTGCCGGGCAGTGCCCGCGCCTGCCATGTGGACGCATTGCCCGGATACCGCGCAAGACGCGCCACGGGAAGCCCCACGCGGCTGGCATACGCGCGCTGAATGCGTGAGTCGCCGCCCGACAGGTCAACCAGCGCCAGCCGCTGGTGGTACCAGACGGTGACATCGGGGTGGAGCGCGGTGATGAGGCGGTAGGCGGCGCGGGTTTCGGGTTCCGACAGGCGCTTGGTACCCGCCGAGAGGCCGGTGCGATCGGCACCCGACGCATGCCACGCCCACGGGAAGTTGCGGTTCAGGTCAACGCCACGCGCGTTGGACCTGGTGCCGGCGGCGGCACCATCGGGGTTCAGGTTGTCCACCAGCCACAGGTCAACACCCGGGGGTACGGGCTCGTGACGAAGACGCCGGGTGATCGCCCTTCCCGCGCACTCGTCGCCGTGGACGCACCCCACCACCAGCACTGCCACACGACGCGTGCCGTCGCCCATCTCCGTGGCGACGATGCGCCGGCCGGTCGCCGACTGGCCGATGACCACATCGCGCGGTCCGGGCGCCGGGGCGATGCGTGCAGTGGGCGGAAGCGTCAGTGGCACACGCCGAGCATGCCACGGTGCCGTTACCGCACGGGCATGCCCCGGGCGTCGCACAACAGGGGCAGCACGGTGCCGTCCTTGGCCAGATCCACCTTCAGCGTGTCCAGCGAGTACTGCATGCCGACGGGCTCGATGCTGCCGTTCTCATTCTGGAACGGTGACGAGAGCACCACCACCGCGAGCAGGCTGGCCACAACCAGGGCGGTGACCCCGGCGACCATGGCCACCTGCACGGTGACCTCCTCATCCGGATCGGCGTAGAGAAGGACGTACCCCACCACGAGCACGGCGCCGATGATGATGAGCGACCAGAGCAGCAGGGGGATCTCGCCCTGCGCCACCAGCAGGCGCGCGCGGCGCCCGAGCTCCCGGTCGTGTTCAGCGCTGTACCAGGCGGCGAGCGCTGCGGTCTCGGCGCCGTTGTTCCCCGGCAGCGACTTCCCGCTCTGCTCCAGGTCGTCCGCCCAGCCATCGGTGACCGGGCTCGACTGACCATTGGCCATTGCGGGCCACTCCAGGTGCACCACCGAGCGGCCGTAACAGACAAGCTGCGCCTGAGCTCTGTTGCGCAGCGCCGGCGGCATCACCTCGGCCGCGGCGAACTGATCAATCACCGCCGTCGCCTCCGCCTCGGACTGCGTGCGGGCGTTGTCGTAGGTGCCGAAGCTCAGGAAGATGACGAACCCGAGCAGGATGACGAACCCGGCGCCGAGGAA
>DCZC01000184.1 GCA_002331565.1 Gemmatimonas sp. UBA2094 | reverse complement strand
CGCGGCCGCGTGCGCCGGGAGGCCTTCGGCCTCGGCGAAGCGGCCCACGTCGTCACTCAGCGAGGCGGCGGCCGCGGGCGTGACCTCCTGCCAGGTAGTCCAGCGCACGAAGTCGAGCGTGCTGAGCCCCGAGTAGCTGCGGCCGGCGCCGGCGGTGGGAAGCACGTGGTTGGCGCCGGTCATGTAGTCGCCATATGCCACGCTGCTGGACGCGCCCACGAAAATGGTACCCGCGCTGCGCAGCGCGGCCAGCGTGGTGTCGCGTACCTCGTCGCGCACCACCAGCAACAGGTGTTCGGCGGCCCACTCGTTGGTGAACGCGATGGCGTCGGAGAGCGACGGCACGGTGACGATCGCGCCACGCTCGCGCAGCGACTGCCGCACCACCTCGGCGCGTGGTGCCACGGCGACCTGTGTCGCCAGCGCCTCACGGACGCGCCGTGCCAGCCCCTCCACGTCATCGCCGGCGAGTACCGCAATCACGGCGGCGTCGGGATCGTGCTCCGCCTGCGCCATCATTTCTCGGGCGATGGCGTCGGCGTCGGCCGATGCATCGGCGAGCACGAGCAGCTCGCTCGGGCCCGCGGGCGAGTCGATGGCCACGCTGTGCACCAGCTGCAGCTTGGCCTCGGCCACGTACGCGTTGCCCGGGCCCATGATGCGATCGACGCGTGGCACGCTCGCCGTGCCCAACGCCATGGCGGCAATGGCGCCGGCACCGCCCAGCGCGAATACGCGGTCCACGTTGGCGAGCGCCGCGGCGGCGAGGACCACCGGCGACGGCATGCCATCGGGGCCCGGCGGTGAGCACACGATGACTTCCTGCACACCGGCCACGCGCGCGGGAATCGCGCCCATGAGCAGCGAACTCGGATACGCCGCGCGGCCCCCCGGCGCATAGATGCCCACGCGCTGCAGCGGGTCGGGGCGACGGCCCACCGTAATGCCCGGTTCGGGCGAGCAGACGGTCTCCACCGGACGGAACGCCGCGTGCACGGCGGCGATGTTCTTCGCGGCGCGCTCGAGCGACGCGCGCAGCATGGGGTCGAGTGTGGCGAGGGCCGTGTCCCACGCGCTGCGCGGTACTTCGAGGGCGGTGAGGGTCACGCGATCGAAGTCGCGCGCGAACTGATACAACGCCTCGTCGCCGCGTTCACGCACCTGCGCGATGAGCGCGGCCGTGCGATCGCGCACCGCGCCGTCGGTGGTGGACGAGCGGTCCACGATGGCGAGGCGGGTAGCGGCATCGAGCGACGACAGCGGGCCCGCGGCCCGCAGCTGCACCGGCGTGGTCACGGCACGAGCCTCTCGATGCGTGTGACGAGGATGCCTTCACCGCCGAGGGCCCGCAGCTGCGAGATGGTGCGATAGATGGTTGCCGCGCTCACGACCGCGTGCACCGCCACATACTGGCTCGATTCGGCAATCTCGATGACGGTGGGGCCGTTGAGCCCCGGCAGTACGTCGCGCACCTGGGCGAGGGCGGTGCGCGGCACGTTGGCCATGAGGTAGCGCTGGCTGCGCGCCCGGATCACACTGGCGAGGGCAACGACGAGATCGTCGAGCGCCTGCTTGCGTTCGGAGTCGCCGCCGCGCGGACCGCCTTCGGCGGTAATGAGGTGTGCGCTCGAACGCAGCACCGTGTCGATCTCGCGCAGGCCGTTCACGCGGAGCGTGCTGCCAGTGGAGGTGAGGTCCACCACCACGTCGGCGATGCCGAGGTGCGGTGCGATTTCGGCGGCCCCGCTCACCGGCACGACGTCGGCCGGCACGCCCGCGCGCTCGAAAAATCGGCGCGTGATGTTGGGAAAGACGGTGGCGACGCGCACCCGCGCCGGGCTCTTGGCCATGTCGGCCAGTTCTCGGATCCCCGATTCCTCGCGGGCGGCCACGACCAGACGGCACTTGCCGAAGCCCAGGTCGAGGTGGGAGGTGAGGGGGCGTCCCGATTCGTTGACCAGATCCCACCCGGTGACGCCCACGTCGGCCGCGCCGTCGGCGACGAACTCGGGGATATCCTGGGCGCGCACGAAGATGGCCTCGAACTCACCGCCCAGCGACGCGGTGAGGGCGCGCTCGCCGGAGGAGCGGACCTCGAGGCCGGCGTCGTTGAAGAGTTCGCGGGTGTCTTCGCTGAGGCGCCCCTTATTGGGCAACGCGATACGCAGCATGGGACTTCTGGATTTTGGAATGCCGTGGGAAGAACCGGCGGGCAACAAAAAAGGCCCGTCCGGAGGGGACGGGCCGCAGGTCGCTGTGGTGCAGGGGTGCCGAGTGGCTTACCCCATCACGCACGAAGCGCCCCGACCCGTCGGGCCGTGGACGTGATGCGCATGATGGTGGAGGCGGCAGCTGGCGTGCATAGCACAGGGAGGGTAGTGATGCCTGGTAGGGGCGTCAAGTGCGCATGTCCCCGTCGGGGGCTTGGCGCGGCCTCTCTTTGTGAATAAGTTCACAAGGTTCGCAGGGCCCTGCGGACACGGACCGACTTCCGGTCTGGGCGAAAGGAAATTTCCGATTTTAGGCTCTGGAGGCCTACAGACATGCGGTTTCTCGGCTTTGCGGTGGTGACCGGCGCGGCGATCCTGCTTGGCGCGTGCGGCGGTGGTGAGAAGGCGGCGACGGATTCGGCGGCGGCTCCGGCGGCCGAAGCGGCTCCGGCGG
>DCZC01000142.1:5763-5919 GCA_002331565.1 Gemmatimonas sp. UBA2094 | reverse complement strand
ACGATGCGTGGCGCACGTTTGCGCAGCGCGCCGACGGCGGCGCGCCCGGCACCGTGCGCGATCTGCTGGCCGTCCGCGTCGGCACGCCCATCCCCATCGAGGAGGTGGAGCCGATGGAGGCCATCCGCGCGCGCTTCATCTCGAGCGCGATGTCAC
>DCZC01000142.1:5309-5483 GCA_002331565.1 Gemmatimonas sp. UBA2094 | reverse complement strand
AACAGCGGGGAAGGCGGCGAGGATCCGGCGTTCTACCGCGATACCGGTCCCGACCGACGCGACAGCCGCATCAAGCAGGTAGCCTCCGCCCGCTTCGGCGTTACCACCGAGTATCTCGTGCGCGCCGAAGAGATCGAGATCAAGATCGTGCAGGGCGCCAAGCCGGGCGAAGGC
>DCZC01000142.1:4806-5042 GCA_002331565.1 Gemmatimonas sp. UBA2094 | reverse complement strand
CGCCGCCGCATCACGACATCTACAGCATCGAAGATCTCGCGCAGCTGGTGCACGATCTCAAGACGGTCAACCCGCACGCGCGCGTGGGCGTGAAGCTCGTGGCCGAGAGCGGCGTGGGCACCGTGGCGGCCGGCGTGGCCAAGGCGTTCGCCGATTACGTGCTCATCGCGGGGCACAACGGCGGCACGGGAGCCTCGCCGCTGTCGAGCATCAAGCACGCGGGCTCGCCGTGGGAG
>DCZC01000142.1:4399-4644 GCA_002331565.1 Gemmatimonas sp. UBA2094 | reverse complement strand
CAAGCACGCGGGCTCGCCGTGGGAGCTTGGCCTGGCCGAGGCGCAGCAGGTGCTGGTGGCCAACGGGTTGCGTCATCGGGTGGAGGTGCGCGTCGACGGTGGACTCAAGTCGGCGCACGACGTGATCATCGCCGCATTGCTGGGCGCGGAGTCGTACGGATTCGGTACGGCCCCCCTGGTGGCGATGGGATGCGACATGGCGCGCCAGTGCCATCTCAACACCTGCCCCACCGGCATCGCCACCC
>DCZC01000142.1:3850-4234 GCA_002331565.1 Gemmatimonas sp. UBA2094 | reverse complement strand
GCCCCACCGGCATCGCCACCCAGCGGGACGATCTGCGCGCGAAGTTCCGGGGGACGCCGGAACAGGTGATCGCCTACTTCTCGCGTATCGCCGACGACGTACGGACGGAACTCGCCCTCATGGGTGCGCGCTCGTTGGCGGAAATCATTGGGCAGGTCGAGCGGCTGCAGCGTGCCGAGCGTCCGGAGCTGCCCCGCTCCACGATGCTCGATCTGTCACTGGTCCTGGGCTCCCCGCGGCGCAGTGACGAGGCGCGCGTGCGCACGGCCGACCGCAACGTGCGCCCGGGTGTCCCGGTGATCGACGAACGGATACTCGCGGCGGCCGACGCCACGTTGCGCAGCGGCGAACCCTTCAGCGGCGCGTACGAGATCCGCAATCACC
>DCZC01000142.1:3534-3681 GCA_002331565.1 Gemmatimonas sp. UBA2094 | reverse complement strand
GGCGCGTACGAGATCCGCAATCACCATCTCACGGTAGGTGCCCGGGTGGCGGGCGCGCTCGCCGAGCGCTTCGGCGATGCGGGGCTGCCGCCCGGCACGGTGCAGTTGTCGTTCAGTGGCAGCGCCGGCCAGAGCTTCGGCGCCTTC
>DCZC01000142.1:0-3310 GCA_002331565.1 Gemmatimonas sp. UBA2094 | reverse complement strand
GCCAACGACTACGTGGGCAAGGGGCTCAACGGTGCCGAGATCACGGTGCGCCCGTTCCGCAACGCCCGCTACAAGGGGGCGAGTCATCTCAACATGATCCTCGGCAATACGGTGCTGTACGGCGCCACCGACGGCCTCCTGTGCGCCGCCGGTCAGGCGGGCGATCGCTTCGCTGTCAGGAATTCGGGGGCGTGCGCCGTCGTGGAAGGCGTGGGCAACCATGCGTGCGAGTACATGACCGGCGGCATCGTCACGGTCCTCGGGCGCGCCGGGCGCAACTTCGGCGCGGGGATGTCGAACGGCGTGGCGTACGTGTTCGACGAGTCCGAGACGTTCGCCGGGCGCCTCAATCACGAGATGGTGCTGCTGGCCGATCTCGATACCGACGACACGAAGCTGGTGATGCAGCTGCTCCGGCTGCACGTCGCGCGTACCGCCAGCGCCCGCGCGCGCTGGATTCTTGACGACTGGGAGCACCAGCATGGCCGCTGGCGCAAAGTAAAACCGCGTGGTGCCGCGGAACACGTCTCTCGCATTCGCGACGAATGGGCCGAGCGTGTGTCGGCCCTGACCAGCGAAGGAACCGTGATAGCGTAAGGCCGTCCGGCAAAACGGGTCACCTGCACCTCGATCACCCGGACGCATGCGGCCAGAAGGACTCCGCTTTCACGTCCGGGCGCGAACGGCGGCGTCAGAGCGGTGCTTCGAGGTACAGATCGAGACGCCACCCCTTGTTCGGGTGAAGCCCTCGTGCGAGGTCGAAACGGAGCAGGCCGTCGAGCACACCGAATCCGAAGCCGGCGCCGCGCTGCGGCTTTACCCGACCGAACGTCTGGCGATTGCCGGCCCACCCGAGGTCGGCAAAGAGGACCGGGCGGAAGGCTCCACTGCGCGTCCCCACTTCGGCGCGCGTGAACCAGAAGGCGTCGCCTGACTGCGTACCGGGCCGCTGGCCCCGGACGGTGCGGCTGCCACCGATGAAGAAGCGGCGTTGGAACGGCACCCGTCCGATGGAACTACCGATGGCGCCGGTGACTGCACCCGCCAGCCTGCTACCCAGGTTGCGTGAAATCGTCGTTTCCAGTGCCCCCCGCACGTATTCGAAGGTGCCCGTGGCCGCTTCGGTACGCGCGACACTCGTCACGCGCATCCCGCGGGGCCGATCGAGCAAGCGGCGCGACCACGCCCCCGCGACGCCAACATAGTCACCAGGTTCGGACTGGAGGAAGCTGGCGAAACGACGGTTGCTGATGAGCCGCCCCAACGAAAAGGTGTTGCTGATGCCGTCATTCCCGGCGGTCCACTGCCTTTCGAGAAACAGTCGGTATTCGAGCGATCCCCTGCGTTGCTCACGCTTCTCTCCGAGTTCGAAACCATAGCTCCGATAGTAGAAACCTTCGTCCCGGCCATACAGGAACGCGGGGAGAGAGGCTCCGAATGTGAGTGCGCCCGCCCACTCGGGATTCGTCGCATTCAGCCGGTGGTACACCGTGGCGTTGATCGTGCGCGCGCCATTACTGCGGATCAGCGACATGTCTCCATTGGCGTGCAGGTCGGCATGGCCGATACGCCCCACCCCACGTAGCGTGTAGCCGGCGCCGAGTACTTGCTTCACTTCCACGCCTCCAGAGAGCCCTTCGACACGATTGTAGCGGAACAGATCAGAGCCCACGCGCACGGTAGGCCGCTGCGGCGCCCAGGGCACCTGCAACTCCATGCTCAGCGCGTTCGCCAGCTGCTCGGCGCTGCGCAGGTCGAACAACGCTTCGTCGCTCACCGTTTCCGCAGGCAACACGGGCGACGTGGCGAGCGTCGCCATGTTGCACGGCATGTCGTACGCGATCCGGAGCGAACGCTCGTAACGCTCCTCCACCTTCGTCCATGTGCTGTCGGTGCGGCACTGTGTCACCTTGCCGCGACCGTAGCGACGTTGCTCGACCGAATCGCGGCGCGCCGAGTCGGTCGGTGCACGGCGTTTGCCACCGGCGGAGACGGTTACCTCCACCCCATTGTCGAGATCCACGGTCGTCGAATCGCGTTCCGGACCGGCCTCCAACCGATTACGCGCCGGCGGCAGCGCAGCCACCGTGAACTCGCCGTCCACATCTTCATAGGTGAACTTCTCGTCCATGCGAAAGGGAATGCGCATGAACATCACGTCGGCGCTGGCGGTCGCACTGTGCGCACGTGGCAACCAGAACTTGCCCTCGTAGAGGGCATACTCCACGGTGATGGCATCGAGCTTGGCCCGCATGGGGCGCATCGTGGCGCTCACCCACCCTGGCACCTCGTCGTCGCTCGGATTCCCGCTCGTGCGGCCTGCCCGCGCTACCGTCGCGCGCTGCGTGCTGTCCTTCACGTACAGGTCGCGCGGGAGCCGTGCCCGCAGCACGGAGTCGCGCACGGGATCGAGCGTGGCGTTCTCGGCGATATCCCGCTTCACCTCCTCGTTCGCCACGCCCCAGATGTCGATGTCGGTGGAGAGGCGATAGGCGGCGCGCACCAGCTGCCCACCGTCCCGATCGAACCAGAACGAACCCACGAACGTGCGCCAGTCGGGCTTCCGCGCCGTAATCCGCAGTTCGCGCAGCTTGATCACCTTGCCATCGGCGAGCCTGATGTCGGCCGAATCGCCAGTGGTATAGCGATACCAGCGTTCGGCCCCGCGGGCGAGTGGATGGATGATGTCGCGGTCGTCCACCTCGGTTTTCACGCGACCGAAATCCGACGACGGGAACCACAGCTGTTCGCGCCCCGGGAAGTACGGGATGGACACGGCAGAGACGAAGTCGCCGTTCACGTCGCTCGCCATGGGCACCGTCATGCGGGAACCGACGGGCCGCACACGCACGCCGACATCACGGCGCCACGAGATCTCAGCCATGTTGTCCCCCTGAAACAGCAGCTTTTCGAGGCCGACGCGACGCGCCCCAACGTGCACCGACATGCGCTGCGTCGTCGTGGCCCGATAGGCGCGCAGGGCGCTGTCCTGCTGTTCGCGGGCCTGTCGTGCCCGATCGAAGACCGCACGAGCCTCCGGGCTGCCGAACGCGCTGCTTGCGGCTTCGGCGACCAGACGAGCCCGGGTCGTACTATCGCCCGCAAGGCGACGCCGATTCACCAGACGCGCGTCGCGGACCGCCTCACGCACCGCGCGGCGNNTGCGCTGCGTCGTCGTGGCCCGATAAGACTTGAGCGCGCTGTCCTGACGCTCGCGGGCCTCGCGGGCCTTGTCGAAGACCGCCCGTGCGTCGGCGCTGCCGAAGGCGGTGCCCGCCGCCTCGTCGGCGAGACGCGCCCGTGTGGCGCT
>DCZC01000118.1 GCA_002331565.1 Gemmatimonas sp. UBA2094 | reverse complement strand
GCGACCGGGGCGGGCGCGACGGGCGGGCTGGCGGCCGGCGAGTCGCTGCTGCCGCAGGCGACGGTCAGAACGGTGAGGATGGCCGCGGCGGCTCCGCGACAGGCGTGACGGGATGGCATCATTGGATCACGTAGCTGTAGGCCACCGTGCCGCTCGTCCGGCCGGGGGTTTCGTCGGTCGCCTTGTACATGCGCACGTACTCCACCTTCGCCCCGGTTGGGCTCACGGTCACGCGGGTGTACCCCGAGTTGGGAAACTTCACGCCGGTGGTGTAGGCATCGGCGTTGAAGAGCGAATAATTGGGATCGGCGGGTTCCGAAACGGCCTGATACACCACGCCGTCGAGCTCCTGCCGCACCCAGATGTGATCGTGCCCCTGAAAGAACGCGCTCACCTTGTTCTGCACGAACAGCTGGTGAATGGGCACGGGCCACGTGGGACGTCGCGCGGCAAAGTCCGTGGTTCCGTTCGGGCTGCGCCCGCCCCACTCGTACAGACGCGCCACTTCCACACCACCGCGGCCGGTGCCCATCACGTGGTGCGCGAACACGAATTTGTACTTCGCGCTGCTCTGCTCGAGCGTGCGCTTGAGCCACTGGTACTGCGCGTCCCCGTGCGTCACGGTCCACAGGTCGGAGCGCTTGTCCCCGCCGAAGAAGGGGTTGTCCACGCACACGGGCGATCCCCAATAGGGGTCGATCATCACGAAGAGCGCGTCACCCCAGGTGAAGGCGTAGAAGTTGCGCAGCAGGCCGATGTGCGACACCTGTTCGGGGTTGCCGCTGTAGAACGCGTCCGGCGCCGGTTGCGCATACAGAGTGTTGCGGGCGGTCTGCGCCCACACGGCGGGATTGTTCGGCGTTCCGTCCAGCAGATAGCGCGCGGCCTGCTCGTGATTGCCGTTCACGAGGAACACGGGGCTCATTGCACCGATGATCCCCAGGTAGGGTCGCTGCAGCGTGTAGCGCTGGCGCACCTGTGCGGCGGTGATCGTCGCCGGATCGAGAATGTCGACACTGAAGTCGTCGCCGAGCATCACGTAGAAGTCGAGCGAATCGGCTGCGGCAGCGGTCAGGGTGCGGACATAGAGCACCGAGTCGAACTGCGAGCGCAGCCGCTCGGGATGCGAGTCTCCCTGCAGGCCGAACCGGAAGGTGCCGCCGGCCACCGGCGCCGTGCGGAACGAACGCTCGGCCGAGGGTCCGCTCCCTGCCGCACCGTCGAACTGCAGCCGGTAGTAGTAGCGCGTCGCGGGCGTGAGGTCGCCGAGCGGCAACTCGACGGGGGTGTCGGCGGCGAGCGCCACGGGCGCGGTGCGCCGGGTGTACTGGCCGGGGGCCGTACCGACGAGGAGCGAGACGGTGCCCGCCTGGTCGACGCTCCACACATTGGCGACGACGCTCCGGTCGGTGGGCCGGCCCAGGACGATCGAGCCGCGGAAGACCCCCTCCGTACCGGTCGGCGTGGTCGGTGTGGGCGTCGGGGACCCGGACGGCGCGGCAGTGGCTTCCTGCGGACGACAGCCGCTCAGAGCGAGGACGGCGACCGACGCGACCGCGGGCAGAAAACGCGAGCGCGGCGCGGGCCAGCGCCGGCGTCGAGCGTGTCCAGAAGGCATGAGCAAAACGAAGGCAGAGAGGTAACGGACTGAACCTTTGACGCTGCCCGCACCGAGTCGTTAATCCCCTGCCTCATGCTTCCCGCGGCTCGCTCCGCCGCCCCGGCAGGCAGCCGCCTAGCGCGACTCGCTCTTCCGCTTCGACGCCATGGCGCCGGCGGCGATGAGGGCGAACGGGCTCACCGTGGCCACGAACACCGAGGCGATGAAGACCGACGTCCGGGCGGGGATGGTGGCCGGCGAGTCGTCCGGCTCGCCCCGGATGGCGGTCACCACGAGCATCATGAGCGGCTGGGCGGCCAACAGCACCGCGGCCCAGCGCCAGGCGCGTATGGGATTGAGCCACCCGCACACCCCCGATCCGACCATGACGAACAGCAGCCAGAGGAGCTGCACCGCGCCCTGCGGAACGCCCTGCGCCGCGAACCACGGCGTAGCATCGATGATGGCATAGGCCACCACGCCCAAAGCGGCAGCCAGGGCGGCCGTCTGCAACTGGGACAGCGTGGTGGGAGTAGCGGGTGGGGCGGTCGTATCGATCTGCATGGATTCCGTCGAGGCGCTTGCGAAGGTCCGGCGTGGTGCGCGAAACGACGCACTGTCGAAGTGTACCGGGGTGACGCGCCATCCTGTAGCGGTCCTGTGAGGAGTCAGTGAGATTTCTGTCATGCGTATCGTGCGTGTACTTCCGTGGCTGTTGCTGGCCGGGCTCGTGGTGCTGAGTGCCGCAGTGTATCCCGCGCTCCCCGACACGCTCCCCCGGTCGGTGGAGTTTGGCGGACGCGTTACGCACACCATGGCGAAATCCCCGTGGGCCTGGGGGATGCTGCCGATGATCGCGGTGCTCACACAACTGCTCATGGAGGGGATCCGCCGCGCACTGCCCCGGAAGCCGGAGCTCTTCAACTTCCCTGGCAAGGCCGACCTGCTGAAGCTGCCGCCAGAGCTGCGCGCGCCGATCATCGTCACCATGCAGTGGTTCATGGACGTCGTCGCCTGCGTGACGCTCGTCCTGCTCCTTGCGGCGCAGGTGACCATGTGGCGCACGGCACATGGCGCACGCAGCGATGCCGCCTCCGTCGTGCTCATGATGCTGTGCGTGCTCATGACCCCGCTCCTCTTCCTGCTGCTGCAGCGGGTCACGAAGCAGGTGGACGCCGCCAAGCGCGCCTGGGAGAGCCGGCGGAATCCGCTGGCGGGCTGACCGGCCGACGCCGTCAGCCAGCGAGCAGATCGCCATACAGGAAACACTCGGCGGCCGAAACGCCGTGCGTGCCGGATGGCGTCCGAGGCGTAGTGGCACAGGGCGTCCACGAACCGGTGGACGCCTCTGTAAAATACGAAGCGTTGCCCGCGGGTTTTCGACGTGATCCGTGCCGCGGACGGCCACCCCTGCTCTCCCGCCGAGGATTCCCGATGTTCCGTAACCGACT
>DCZC01000157.1:3803-3986 GCA_002331565.1 Gemmatimonas sp. UBA2094 | reverse complement strand
CGCGCAGGCGGGCCACGCGTCGGAACGGCCCGAACAGGGCGACGGCCGACGGCTCGTCGGAGCGTGCGACGACCCGCAGGCCCGGCACCGAGCCGCCGGTGAGGGCGACGTACGCTCGCGGCCACTCGTCCATCACCATCATGGTGTTGAAGTGGGGACGGTACTGCTTGATGAGGCGCAGTT
>DCZC01000157.1:3441-3572 GCA_002331565.1 Gemmatimonas sp. UBA2094 | reverse complement strand
GCAGTTCGCGCAGCAGCGCGCCGAACTCGGTGTTGGTGTACTCCCACTCGATGTGGAACGCGTGTCGTAGGATGCGCGCGGCCTTGTTGCGCCGCCCTTTCGCGCGGAAGTACGACAGCAGGCGCGTACGC
>DCZC01000157.1:2966-3145 GCA_002331565.1 Gemmatimonas sp. UBA2094 | reverse complement strand
GCTGCTTGCGGTGCGCGGGCGTGGTTTGCGGCGGTTTCGCGTGCAGGCGGGGCGCGGGGTCCGACATGCAGGGCAATCTAGCGGTCGGTGCTGGCGACACGCCCCATTCTCGGCTCGCGACACGCCCCGGTCACTCCGCACGCCCCGTTCGCTGCTCTCTTCGGGGGTGGCCGTGCGCA
>DCZC01000157.1:0-2800 GCA_002331565.1 Gemmatimonas sp. UBA2094 | reverse complement strand
CTCTTCGGGGGTGGCCGTGCGCACTGACGTGCGCCGGCGTCACCCCCTCAGGGATCCGCTCACGGGGGTGCGGAGCGCCCGGGGCTGCATCGCGTATGCGGGGCGAGAGCGCATCGCGCTGCGCGCTCGCTGGGGGGGCACGTCGCCGTCGCTCTGTGGGCGCCCGGACTGAGAGGTGAGACGCGAGACGTGCGATTCGAGAGGGTCGAGCCAAGAGGGGCGCGAGCCCAAACTCGCGAGCCGCACTGCGCCAATGGAGTAGCGCGCCGGCGCGGCATCGGACGTCGACGGGGGGAGTGTTCGGTCGTCAGTCGTCGGTCGTCAGCTGACCCGAGGTGATGAAGCCTCGGGCGCCCCGCCGCCCGGCGAGCGGCTCTCTGAGGGGGTGACGCCGGCGCATGCGTGAGCGTGCGCACGGCCACCCCCGAAGCAAGCCGCGAGTCGGGTGAGCGGAGCGACCGGGGCGTGTCGCACGCACCGGAAGACTGCGAACTCGACTAACGGGACTCGTACGCCAGCGACGCGCGAAACTCCTGCGCCTGGCGGCGGATCTGTACCAGCTCCGGGTCGGCCATGCCGTCGAGATGCTTGGTCATCATGCGCATGCGCGGGTGTTTGGCGAAGCGCTCGCGATGCCGCGCCATGAAATCCCAGTAAAGGAAATTCATGGGACACGCATCGGGACCCGTGCGCTGCTTCACGTCGTACCGGCACGACCCGCAGTAGTTGCTCATGCGGTTCACGTACGCACCGCTCGCCACGTACGGTTTGCTCGCCAGTGCGCCGCCATCGCCCCATGTGCCCATGCCGGCCACGTTGGGCAGCTCCACCCACTCGTACGCGTCGGTGAACCCGGCCCAGTACCAGCGCGACAGCGCCGCGGGCTGCACGCCCAGCATCGTCGCGAAATTGCACTGGATCATGAGCCGGCCGATGTGATGGGTGCGGCCGTAGTCGCGCACCTGCCGAATGGTGTCGGAGAGACAACGCATCTCGCATGCCGCGTGCTCGGCGCCTTCGTACGCTTCGCCGTCGGGGGCCCAGAACCACACCGGCAGGCCGAGCGGCGCCTCGAGGGCGTTCGCCGTGCGCAGCCCCGGCATGAGCTGCCAGTACATACCCCGGATGTATTCGCGCCAGCCGAGGATCTGCCGGATGAAGCCTTCGGCGCTGGCGATGGGCACCAGTCCCTCGCGGTAGGCGCGTTCGGCGCGCTTCACCACTTCGAGCGGATGCAGCAGCCCCACGTTGAGGAGGCTCGACAAGGTGGAGTGCAGCAGATCGGGCGCCCCGTGCACGAGCGCATCCTCGTACGGGCCGAACTCCGGCAGCCGCTCCACCACGAACCGCTCGAGCCACGCCTTGGCGTCGGCGCGCGTGACCGGCAACGCGAAGCGATCCACCGAGCCCCAGCGTCCCTTCCATCGCGCCACGCGCGCCATCTGCTCGCGCGTGACCGCATCGGGCTCCACCCGCCAGACCTCGGGGACTGCGCGGTTCTTCGGCCACGGCTTGCGGTTGTCGGCGTCGAAGTTCCACTCGCCGCCACTCGGGGTGCCGTCGGACTCCATGAGAATGCCGTGCTTGCGGCGCATCTCACGATAGAACCACTCCATGCGGTATTCCTTGCGGCCGCGCGCCCACGTGACGAACTCCTGGCGCGTGGCGAGAAAGCCGCGGTCCTCGCGCAGGACCAGCGACACGCCCGCCTCGCCCAACAGTGCCCGGGCGCGTTCGAGCTCGTCCACCATGTCCTGTTCGCGCCCCTCCGTGGCTACGACGCGCGTGGCGCCCAGCTCGCGCGCGAGCGATGCGAGTCCCTCGGCGTACGACGGCGCGTTGCGCATCACCACCCGGTGGCCCGCCGCCTCCAGCGAGGTCGCGAAGTGCCGCATCGCCGACAGCAGCAGCACGAGCTTCTGCCGATGCCAGGGCAGCGATGATCCCTTGGCAACGGATTCGAGCAACACGACCACCACGTCTTCCCGTGGTTCGCGCGGAAGGTTGGCCACGGCGCGTGAGCATTCCCACGGCGCCACGAAAGCGAGAGTCAGAGCGGACACGGCGGGGAACGGGCGGGGGGCAGCGGCCGTTCCCGTCGGGCAGGAGGTACGGCTAGTGCGTCGAGGCGAATCGCCGCGACAGCGCCCCCAGGCACCATACCGTGGTGAGCACGATGAGCAGGAACTTCACCGCTGCCGCCATGCCGGCGAGCACCGCCATGGGGGTGGAGGGTCCGGTCTCGATCATGCGCCAGAGGCACCAGTTCTCGAAGGCATCGAGCGGCGTACAGGCCAGCACCGCGGTACCAAGCATGCCGCCGGTGCGGTCCATCGGGCTTCCGGCCACCGCGAAACGCGGGGTGCGCAGCAACCGCACGCTCCACCAGAAGAACCACGGGTACACCAGCAGAAAGCCCACGTCGACCCCGAGACTCACCCGCGCGTTCTCGGTGACGCCGGCGATGCGCCACAGGTCGAGCATCGCCTTGGCCCGGTCGGCGGTGAAGGCGAGCTCGTACGCCACAATGCCACCCGGCGTGACCGCCGAGAGCGGCGCGTCGAGGCCGCGCAGCTGCAGCAGCAGGATGAGTGAGAGCGTGGCGAAGAAGAGCCACGTGAGCAGACGGGACATTGCCACACGGTAGCGCCCGGGATTCGCCGGCGGAACGGTAACGCGCTATTTCTCACTCCATGAATTCCTTTCCGGTCCCGGTCGACGCGCTGCTGGGGATCGCGGTGGGCCTCGGCCTGGCCGCGGCCGCGGGGTTCCGCGTGTTCGTCCCGCTGCTCGCCGCCGG
>DCZC01000192.1:7891-8102 GCA_002331565.1 Gemmatimonas sp. UBA2094 | reverse complement strand
ATGTACGTCGCCGTCGCCACGGGCGGCGTCTGGAAGACCACCAACGCGGGGCTCACCTGGGCACCGGTGTCCGATTCCACCGGGGTGGGGTCGGTGGGCGCCGTGGCGGTCGCCCCCAGCAACGGCGACGTGGTGTGGATGGGCAGCGGCGAATCGAACAACATGCGCAGCTCGTCGTGGGGCGTAGGTGTGTTCAAGAGCACCGACGGCG
>DCZC01000192.1:0-7721 GCA_002331565.1 Gemmatimonas sp. UBA2094 | reverse complement strand
CAAGAGCACCGACGGCGGCAAGACGTGGTCGAAGCCGATGCTCCCCAAGTCGCAGCACACCGGACGCATCGTCATCGATCCGCGTGACCCGGACGTGGTGTACGTAGCCACGATGGGGCCGCTCTGGGCGCCGGGTGGAGAACGCGGCGTGTTCAAGACCACCGACGGCGGCGCCACGTGGACGAACACGAAGAGCCTGTCGGAGCACACGGGCTTCATCGACCTCGTGATGGACCCCGCCAATCCCGACGTGCTCTACGCGGCGTCGTACCAGCGCGAGCGTCGCGCCTACGGCTTCCTGCCCAGCGGTCCCGAGAGCGGCATTTGGAAGACCACCGATGCCGGGAAGTCGTGGACGCGCCTCACCAAGGGGCTCCCCGAAGGCGATCTCGGTCGCATCGGTCTCGCCGTGTGCCGGTCACGCCCCAACACGGTGTACGCCACCGTCCACGCCAAGAACACGGCGAACGGCATTTATCGCAGCGACGATGCCGGGGCCACCTGGCGGCAGCTCGACCGCAGCAACGGCACCGCGTGGTACTACTCGCAGGTCCGCTGCGACCCGAGTGACGCCGAGCATGTGGTGCGGCTCAACGTGGGCAGCACCGAATCGTACGACGGCGGCAAGACGTGGCGCCCGTACGCGGGCGGCGGCGGCGTGCATAGCGACCACCACGCGCTGTGGATCAACCCCGAGGATCCCGACCATCACGTGATGGGCAACGACGGCGGCGTGGACATCACGTACGATCGCGGCAAGACCTGGTACAACGTGGAGAACATCGTCGGCGCGCAGTTCTACGCCATCAGCGTGGACGATCAATGGCCGTTTTACCACGTGTACGGTGGGCTGCAGGACAATCAGACGTGGGGCGGTCCCAATCGCACGCGCAGCACCTTCGGCCCCACCAACGCCGACTGGAAGCGCATGGCGGGTGGCGACGGCTTCTTCAACGTGGCCGACGCGTTCGACCCCACCATCGTGTACGCCGAGTCACAGAATGGCGGCATCGTGCGCTATCACGCGAAGACTGGGCAGACGAAGGGGATCAAGCCCCCACAGCCCGAGGGCGAGCGGCACCGCTACAACTGGAGCGCGCCCATCGTGCCGTCACGGCATGTGGGGGGAACGGTGTACTTTGCCGCGAACCATCTCTTCAAGAGCAGCGATCGCGGCGACAGCTGGAAGACCATCAGCCCCGACCTCACCCGCAACCTCAATCGCAATCAGCTGCCGATGCGCGGCAGCGTACCGCCGCGCGATGCGCTCGGCCTGCACGAAGGCACCGCAGCGTTCGGCAACATCAGCGCGGTGAGCGAATCGCCGCGGCGCGCCGGTGTGCTCGTGGTGGGTACCGATGACGGCGTGATTGCGGTGACGCAGAATGACGGGCGTTCGTGGACGCGCGTGACGAGTTTCGCGGGCATGCCGGACACCACGTACGTGAGTGGTGTGCAGCTGTCGAAGCACGCCGAGGGCACGGTGTACGCCACCTTCGACGGCCACCGCAGCAACGACATGAAGCCGTACGTGTTCAAGAGCACCGACTACGGGCGCACCTGGGCCAGCATCACCGGCAACCTGCCGGCGCTGGGACCGGTACAGGTGATTCGCGAGCACCACCGTCAGCCGGGGCTGCTGTTCGTGGGCACCGAGTTCGGCGTGTACGCCACGGTGGATGGCGGCGCCAAGTGGATGCCGTTGCGCAGCGGCATGCCCAAGGGTGTGCCGGTGTGGGACCTCGCCATTCAGGAGCGGTGGAACGACCTCGTGGTGGGGACGCATGGTCGCGGGGTGTACATCCTCGACGATCTGTCGGCGCTGGAGCATCTCGCCGAGGCGAGAAAAGCCGGCGACGCGTACCTCTTCCCGGCGCGCAACGAGATCGCATTCCAGCTGGACGGCAGCCGCAATTCGGGTATGGGAAGCACCGGCTTCGAGGGGCAGAACCCCGAGCACGGGGTGCGCCTCGCGTATCTGGTGAACGGGGTGCCCGACGGCGCCAAGGCGAAGCTCGAGATTGTCGATGCGTCGGGGCGCGTGGTGCGCGAACTGCCCGCCAATACCAAGCCCGGTCTGTATCGCCCGGTGTGGGACATGCGTGTGGGGGCTCCGCTCACGGGTGCGGTAACGTCCACGCCGGCTGCGCCGGCGCGTGGTCCCGGTGGCGGCGGCGGATTCGGTGGCTTCGGCGGTGGCGCCGCGCGTCAGTACACGGCCGTCCCCGGCTCGTACACGGCACGGCTCGTCATCACGCCGACAACCGGAGCGCCCACGGTGTTGACGTGCACGTTCAGACTGCTCGCCGATCCCGAGCAGACGATGAGCGTCGCGCAATTGCGGCAGTTGGACGCGTTCCGCCTGGACGTGGTGAGATTCCAGCGCAGCGTAACCGACGCGCAGAATACCGCCGACAGCACGGTGAAGCGGTTTGCTGACGTGAAGAAGGCCGCGACCACCGACAGCACGAAGCTCACGCCGTCGCTGCGCACGCAGATGGCCGACGTGGAGAAGGTGCTCAATGCCTTCTCCAAGGAGATCGGCGTAGGCTTGGGCGGCCGTACGGCACAGTTGGCGGCGCGTCAGGCCGGCGGTCCGCCCGCCGACGACATGGAAGACGAGAACCGAGGTTCGAGTGGCGCGCCCGATATGACCTTCTCGGCGCGCAGCGGTTCACTGAATAGCGCGGTGAACGCGAGCTTCCCGGTGAGTGTCACGCAGCGCGCGCTGCTGGCAAAACTCCGCAAGGAACTCGCGGCGCAGCAGGCGGCGCTGGCAAAAGTGAAGAGCGACGGCCTGCCGGCGCTGGAGACTTCGCTCAAGTCGGCGGGTGTGAAGCTGCCCTGAATAGGGGAACTGCTCGGGGGAGACGCAGAGACGCAGAGGCGCGGAGAACCGATCGATGTTCTCCGCGCCTCTGCGTCTGTGCGCTTCCGACGGGCTGTTTCCTACCGAAAGATCGGAAGTGCCGGCGCCGCCCGCGGCTCCGCCTTGCGCCAGTCGCGGCCGAGCAGCGCCGCGATGGTGGCCGCCATCTGCGCCTGCTGCGTGGGCGTATTCACGCGCACGCCGAGCGGTGGCGTGTCCGGACCGATGACCGCGCTCCAGATGTACTGGGCGCCCTCCACCTTCTCGCCGTGATCGGTCCACTCGTCGCCCCAGCCGCGGCCGTGGTCGGTGCTCACGAGCAGCGTGGTCCTGTTGCGGGTGCGCGGGTCGCGTTGCACCCGATCCCACAATTCGGCGAGATAGCGGTCCACCTGCTGGGCGCTGCGGAGGTACATATCGTACCGCCCACTGTGCGCGTACTCGTCGGTTTCGCCGTAGCCCACGAACAGCACCCGAGGCCATTCGCGCTGGAGCGCCGAGCGCAGCACCTGCTGCATGGGGGCGTCGAACGCCACATCGGGCCAGAGCTTCGTGTGATCGCGGTACACGTTGCGCATGGCCGAGTTGACGACATCGTTGCCCGCCGGCACCCCGCGGTCCCATCCGTCGTACACCGGCACGCCGCTGCGCTCGGTATTGATGATGCGGCGGAACGCGTTCCACGTGGCATAGGCCGCCACGCGGCCCTTCAGCGCCGCGTCGCGGTTGAGCCACTCGAACACGGTGGTGTTCGGATTCGGCGCGTACCCATTGCTGTCGATGCGCGGGTCGAAGAACCCCGTGAACGTTTCGCTGTAGCCGGGATACGAGAAGCGGAACCGGTTCATGATCTGCGCCACGCTGCCGCTCGCGCTGTCGCCGAAGAGCTGCCCCCGTCTCGACACGGTGCCCCACAGGAACGGCAGCAGCGCCTCGCGCCGCGCCTGTGGGGTGTCTCGCCAGAACTCGCGCTTGAGTGCGGTGGTGTCCTGCACGTACTTGCGGCGCAGCAGCGTCGAGTCGGCGCCGCGGTACACCTCCTGCCAGCGGAGGCCATCGGTGAGCACGAGAATGACGTACTTCGTCAGGGCGGCCTTCGGCAACGGCTGGGTCGTCTGCGCGCCCGCGGCGCTGAGGCCGAACGCGGCGACAAGAGCGAGCAGGACGCTCAGTCGCTTCATCACCGGCGCGGTCTCCGCATGGTGGCAGCCTTCTCCACCAGCCGCCGCAATTCCTTGATGGGTTCCACGCTGTCGTCCACCTGCAGGCGCAGAACGACGTCGTTGTGCAGCCACACGCCCCCGTCCTTTTTCACGATGAGCATGGCGGCACTCTGCATGCCGCGCTTGTCACCGCCCGCCATCTGGCCCGCTTCCAGTGCGGCGAGCAGGCGGAACGACAGGTGCCCTTCGGTTTCCTCGAACGCCTTCACCATCGCGTTCACGACGTCGGGTCCGGCCAGGATGTTGCCCTGCGCCGTGCAGAACTTCCCCTGCTTGTCACCGGCCCATTCGCTGGCTTTGGGACCCGTATACGCGGCCACGTTGCCCTGCGCGTCGATGACGGCGAATTGCCGGCCGTACTTGGTCCAGTCGGTGGGCCGGGGATCGGGATCGCGCTCCCAGATCTGCTTGATCACGTCCGCCGGTTTCGCGCCGCCACGCAGCAACGCGATGGCCTGGGGGCCATAGCTCACATCGACGATGGCCTGCGTGGCGGCCACGCCGACGCCGGCTTCGGCCCAGAGGACCCCGTTGCCCACCGAGAAGACGCGGCTCTGTACCGCGCCTCCGACTTCGCCGGTGGCCGGATCGTAGCCGAGGATGGAGAAGGTGGCCACCGGCGGCCAGGGGGCCGGCGACAGGGTGGAAAAGCTCTTGTCGGCGCTTTGCGCGGAGAGGGCCGGCGCGATCGCGAGGCCGGCAATCAGGGAGAGGAGGGAGAGGCGCATGGGTAGGAATCAATGCAGGATCGCACCGGCGGCAACCGGAATCGGCGCGTCGACGGGGCGCGTGCCACCGGCTGGGGGCGGGGGGCAGGAGTTTGGGGTTGGAGGTGGTTCGTGCTTCGGCACTACTCCCAACCCATCACTCCCGCCTCCCGCCTCCCACCGGTGTATCGCGACGGCGTCGTTCCCGAAGGGGGTGAACAGCTCGTCGAGCCCCCGAGCACTCCACCGCCCCCGCGCGTAGCATCTGAGATCCCTCTCGAACCTACGGAGCCCCATGCACATCCGGCACACCACGGCGCTAGTCGCCGCCCTCCTCGCCCTGCCAGCCGCCGCCCACGCGCAGCAGCAGATCGATCAGGAATACACGGCCAAGATCAAGGAATACCTGCAGGACCCGCGCATCACCACGGAGCTCGTCGACCATCTGCCGGCGAGTGCCACCGTACCCACGCCGCTCAAGTTCCACGGGCGCATCGTGGGCACGCCGGGGGAGCTCACCTACGCCAAGGATATCCACCGCTACTTCGAGGCGCTCGCCAAGGCGTCGCCGCGCGCGAAGTACTGGACCATCGGCAAGACGGAAGAAGGGCGTGACATGGTGGTGCTGGCCATCGCCGACAGCGCCACCATTGCGAACCTCGACCGGTACAAGGCCGACATCGCCGCGCTCACCGACCCGCGCAGGACGAGCGAGGCCGAGGCGAAGCGGCTGATCGCGGGCACGAAGCCGATGTACTGGCTCACGAGTGGCATCCACTCGCCCGAGACCGGCGGCCCCGAGATGCTGCAGGAGATGGCGTACCGGCTCATCGTGCAGGAGACGCCGTACATCCAGGCCATCCGCAACAACATCATCACCTTCATCACGCCCGTTATCGAAGTGGACGGGCGTGAGAAGCACGTGGATACGTATTACTACAACAAGAAGCTCCCCGCCGGTGCCGCGCGCCTGCCGCTGATGTACTGGGGCAAGTACGTCGCCCACGACAACAATCGCGACGGCATGGGGCAGTTCCTGTCGCTCACGAAGAACGTGAACGACTTCTACCTGCAGTGGAAGCCGCAGGTGATGCATGACCTGCACGAGTCGGTCACCTACCTCTACAGCAGCACCGGCACCGGCCCGTACAACGACGCCATCGATCCCATCACGGTGACCGAGTGGTGGACCTTCGCGCAGGAAGATGTGCGCGAGATGACCAAGCGTGGCGTGCCCGGCGTGTGGACGTACGGCTTCTACGATGGGTGGACGCCCAACTACATGTTCTTCGCCGCACACACGAAGAACGCCATCGGCCGCTTCTACGAGGTGCAGAGCTACGGGCCGGACAATTACGAGGTGCGGCCGCCGGCGAATACGACCAGCCGCGAGTGGTTCCGCCCCAATCCGCCACTGGCGTACATCAAGTGGGGCCCGCGCAACAACACGAACATCCAGCAGTCGGCCGTGCTCATTTCGCTCAAGCACTTCGCCGACAACAAGGCCAACTACCTCGAGAACTACTGGATCAAGAACAAGCGGGCGATGGAGAAGGGCACCACCGGTGCCGGTCCGTACGCGTGGGTGATTCCCGCCGGTCAGAAGCGGAAAGCCGATGCGGCCGATGCGGTGAACGAGCTGCGCAAGCAGGGGCTCGAGCTGCATGTGGCCACCGCTGCGGGTACGTTCGGCGCCGTGACCGTGAAGCCAGGCGACTGGATCGTGCGCGGCGATCAGCCGTACCGTACGCTTGCCGACATGTACTTCAGCATCCAGAACTACACGCCGCAGAACCCGCGCCCGTACGATGATACCGGCTGGACGTTCCAGTTCATGCGCAACGTGATGGTGCTGCCGGTGAGCGACAAGGCCGTGCTGTCGGTGGGGATGACGCCGGTAACCGCCAAGGTGCGAGCCAAGGGCGGCATCGAGGGGAGCGGCCCGGTGCTGATCGTCGAGCACACGACCGACAACAACCTCATGAAATTCCGCACGAGCTTTGCGGCCACGAAGATGTTCGCGGCCGAGGCGGACTTCGACATGGCGGGGCGCAAGTTCAAGGCGGGGGCGTTCATCGTGCCGGCGGGGGATCGTGCCAAGCTGGAGGCTGCACTCACGGAGCTTGGTCTCTCGGCCCATGCCGTGGCTGCGGTGCCGGCCGTGAAGTCGCATGAGCTGGATCTGCCGCGCATCGGCTATGCGCACGCGTGGCAGCGTACGCAGGACGAAGGGTGGGTGCGGGCTGCACTCGACACGTACGGCGTGCCGTATACGTACTTCGGCGACATCGAACTCAAGAAGGGCAATCTGCGCGCGAAGTACGACGTGATCATCTACCCGCATGTGGGTGGCAGTGCGCAGTCGCACATCGCCGGCATCATCAAGAGCGGGGACACGCCGCTGCCCTACAAGAAGTCGGCGGCCACCCCCAATCTGGGCGCCAACGATCAGGCCGACGACATCCGAGGCGGCCTCGGCATCGAGGGGCTCACCGAGTTGTACAAGTTCGTGCAGGCGGGCGGTACGCTCATCATGGAAGGCAGCACCAGCACCATCTTCCCGGCGTACAACCTCACGAACGGCATCACCATCGAATCGCCGCGTGACCTGTTCGCGCGCGGCACCATTCTGCGTGGCGTCGTGAGCGATCGCACGAGCCCCATTGCCTACGGCTTCGATGCGCAGCTGCCGGTGTACTTCAATCAGGACCCGGTCATCAACGTGGGTGGCAGCCAGGCGCTCTTCGCCGGCGGTGGCAGCGGTGCCGGCGCGGCAGCACTGGCGCAAAACACCACGCCCAACGCGTCGCCGCTGCGCCTGTCGCCGTGGACGTGGAATCAGGGCGACACGACGGGCATCCCCACCCCCATGGCGCCACCGTCGGCGCGAGGTGGCGCGGGGCAGGGCGGTCGTGGTGCGGC
>DCZC01000193.1:409-31258 GCA_002331565.1 Gemmatimonas sp. UBA2094 | reverse complement strand
GGGTTGGCCCGCTGACGCGCCTCTTCGGCAATCGCCGCGTTCGCGCCGAACTTGTCGGGCACGTCGGCGCAACTCACGAAGCTCACCGGCGCACCACTGCTCGCGGCCACACGCTGCTGCGACGGCGCCGCGCTGAACACGATCACCTTGCCGCGGTACGCGTTCAGGTCGAGCATCGCGGTGGAGTCACCCCACTGGCCGGCGTACACCGCCGGCACGCCGCTGATCTCCACCGTCCCGCCGAAGCCGTTGGCGGCCGTGGGCACGGTGGGAATCCAATCTTTCTTCGGCGCGAGCGCCTTACCGTTCACGCTGAGCGTGCTGGCCCCCGCGTCGAACCCGATGGGCCCGAACGGGAGCGTCTGGAAGTACCCGCCGTTCTCGCCGGCCGGCTTGAGACCGAGGCGCTTGAACTCACTGGCGATGTACTCGGTGCCCTTGTAGTTGCCCACTTCGCCGATGCGACGCCCCAGCATGGAGTCGTCGGCGAACTGGTAGAGGCGCGTGCGCAGGTCGTTGGCCGAAATGGCGCGGTCCGTGGGACGGGGCGCCCACGTGGCGGGGCCTTCGTCGGACCATACGGTGCGCGCAGCGCGCACGTTCGCCGTCTTGGACGCGGGGCGGTTCTGGGCGGCGAGGGGCAGGCCGACGGCGACACTCAACAGCAGGGCCGGCGCGGTGAGGCGGGTGAAGGGCACTGGCAGGCTCAGGGAGCAGGGGGCAGGAAGCCGGGAGCAGGACGCAGACCGTGCGCCCGCAGCATATACCAAAACTACGCAGCATATTCGGCGCATGCTGACCCGCCCGTTTTCCCGACTCGTTGCCACGGCCGTGCTGTGGGCAACTGCCTCGGCGCCGCTCGCCGCCCAGGCTCCATACGGTGCCGCCGATCTCGGCGGCCTCAAGTTCCGGTCCATCGGCCCCGCCTCCATGAGCGGCCGGGTGGTGGACATGGACGTGGTCGAATCCAACCCCTACACGATGTACGTCGCGGCGGCCACCGGCGGCCTGTGGCGCACCACCGACAATGGCCTCAACTGGGCGTCGGTGTTCGACGCCCCCGTGCACAGCATCGGTGACGTGGCGGTGTTCCAGCCCAACCCGCAGATCGTCTGGGTGGGTACCGGCGAACGCGCCAGCCGCCAGAGCGTGGGGTGGGGCGACGGCGTGTACAAGAGCACCGACGGCGGCAAGACGTGGACGAACGTGGGACTGCGCTCCAGCATGCACATCGGACGCATTCAACTGCATCCCACCGATCCGAACATCGCGTGGGTGGCCGCGCAGGGCAGCGTGTGGGGGCCGGGCGGCGAGCGCGGCCTGTTCAAGACCACCGATGGTGGCCGCACCTGGACGCACGTACTCAAGGGCGACGAAGACACCGGTGCCACCGACGTGGCGATCGACTGGAACGACCCGAACGTGCTGTACGCCGCCACCTACCAGCGCCGTCGCAGTGCCTACGGCTTCGACGGCGGCGGCCCGGGCAGCGCGCTCTGGAAGAGCACCGACGGCGGCAACAGCTGGAGCAAGATCACCGGCAACGGGCTGCCGAGCGGTGAGTACGGCCGCATCGGCATCGCGGTGTACCGCAAGAACCCGCGGGTGGTGGTGGTGAGCATCGAGCAGGGCGCCCGCTACAACGCGAGCACGGCGTACATCCAGCGCAAAGCCGGTCTCTATCGCAGTGACGACGCCGGCGCGACGTGGACGTTCCTGAGTGACTGGAATCCGCGGCCCATGTACGCGAGCCAGCCCACCATCGACCCGAACGACGACAAGCGCGTGTACATGCTCAACGCGTACTCGTTCAGCGACGATGGCGGCAAGACGTTCACCGCGCCGCGCACCACCACGCACGGCGACGATCGCTTCGTCTGGGTCAATCCCAAGGACAGCCGTCACGTGATCAAGCTCGACGACGGCGGCATCGGCATCAGCTACGACCGCGGGCGCTCGTTCCTCTTCGTGTCGTCGCTGCCGCTCTCGCAGTTCTACCGTGTGGCGGTGGACAACGCCGTGCCCTTCAACGTGTACGGTGGTCTGCAGGACAACGGCTGCTGGATGGGCCCGAGCGCGAGCTGGACCACCAACGGCATTCTCAACGAGCACTGGTCGCGCCTGTGCGGTGGTGATGGCTTCTGGGTGGTGCCCAACCCGAAGAACCCGCGTACGGTGTACTCGGCGTCGCAGTTCCTCGGACTGCAGAAGAACGACACGCGTACGTGGCAGGCGCAGGATCTGCGCCCCGGCGACAGCACCGGTCGTATCGGCGGCCGTCGCAACTGGGAAACGTGGGGCAAGCCCGGCGCCACGCAGGTGCTGGGCAACGCCATGCATCCCGCCAACTGGGACTCGCCCATCGTGGTGTCGCCGCACGACACCAACACGCTCTACGTGGGCATGCAGCATCTCTTCACGTCGAAGGACGGCGGCCTCACGTGGAAGAGCCTCGGCGACATGACCACCGGCGTCGACCGCAGCACGTTGCCGCTGATGGGGCGCAAGCCCACTGAGAACACGCTGTCGCTCGACGACGGCGTGCCGTACTTCCCGGGCGTGACCGCGCTCGCCGAGTCGCCGCTGGTGAAGGGGCTGTTGTATGCGGGCACCGACGACGGCCGCTTCCGCGTGTCGCGCAACGGCGGGGCCACGTGGACCGATGCACAGATGAAGTTTCCCGGACTGCCCAAGGATTCGTGGTTCGCCGGCGTGGAGCCGAGCCATCATGTGGCGGGCACCGTGTACGTGACGGCGGACAATCACCGCAGCAACGACATGGCCAACTACGTGTACCGCAGCACCGACTACGGCGCCACGTGGACACGCATCGAGGGCGATCTGCCGGCCAACCGGGTGGCGCGCACCATCCGCGAGGATCTGCGCAATCCGAAGCTGTTGTATCTCGCCACGGAGTTCGGGGTGTTCTTCTCGCCCAACGGGGGCGGCAACTGGCTGTCGCTGCGCGCCAACATGCCGCTCATGCCGTACAACGACATCGTGATCCATCCACGTGACAACGCGCTCGTGCTCGGCTCGCATGCACGCGGCGTGTGGGTGCTGGATCAGCTGAATGCGTTGCAGGAGCTCACGCCGGAGGTGGCGTCGCGCGCGGCGCATCTGTTCACGCTGCAGCCCGCTCATCAGATCCGCACCACGAATCTCCGCCCGCACGCCGGCGACATGGTGTTCCGCGGGCAGAATCCGGCCAACGGGGCCTTGGTGGACTACTGGGTGCGCGACGAGGGCGCGACGGTGTCGCTCACGGTGCATGACGCCGCGGGGCGTCTCGTGCAGACGCTCACGCCGACGTCGTCGCGCGGCCTCAACCGGGTGGTGTGGAACCTCCGCCATGCCGATCTGCCGGTGCGCAGCGGTGGCGGTGAAGACGACGACGAGGGGCCGCGCCCCACCACGCCGGGCCCGTTGGTGCTGCCGGGCACCTATACGGTGCGCCTCACGCACGACGGACGCACGGTCGAACAGAGGGTGGTGGTGAAGGAGGACCCGCGCGTTACGCTCACACCGGTGCAGCGCGCCGCGTGGACGGCGTTCCACCGCGAAGTGGCCGCGTCGGTGACGAGCTTTGCCGGCGTGGCCACGCGTGTGCGCGGCTCGAGCGGCACCGATGCCGCCACGCGGGATCTCAAGCGTCAGGCCGCCGAACTGCAGTCTCGGCTGTCCACGCTGTACGGCGCGGTTGGAGGATGGACCGGCGCGCCCACGGCCGATCAACGCTCGCAACTGCGCTACTACAAGCGGATGGCGGCGGAGATCGACGCGAAGTCGGTGCGGTAGCCGTTTCCCCGTATTTACAACCCGAACTCATAACCCGGAATTGATCAGTTCCTGGTTGTGGGTTCGGGCAGTTCGTAACGTCTGCCGTTGTCGAGACCCAACGGCCCAAGACTCAATTCACGCCCATGTTGCATCTGTGGTCCTCCTCCCGCTACGCGATCGATCTCCCTGACGGCCATCGTTTCCCGATGGCGAAGTACGGGCTACTGCGCGAGGGCGTACTGCGCGAGCAGCTCGTGCCGCCGGAGTGTCTGCACGATCCGCAGCGCGTGGCCCTCGAGGATCTGCTGCGGGTGCACACCCCGGAATACGTGGGGCACATCGCGAACGGTACATTGCCGTACGCCGAGCAGCGTCGCATCGGGCTGCCGTGGAGCGAGGCGTTCGTGGAGCGCGCGTTTCGCGTGGTGCAGGGCACGCTCGAGGCGAGCGAGTCGGCGATGCGGCACGGCGTGGCCATGAACCTCGCCGGCGGTACGCACCACGCCTTCCCCGACCGCGGCGAAGGCTTCTGCACCTTCAACGACGTGGCCGTAGCGGTGCGCCGCCTGCAGGCCCTCGGCAAGGTGCAACGCGTGGCCATTGTCGACCTCGACGTGCATCAGGGGAACGGCACACACGGCTGTTTCGCCGGCGATCCCGACGTGTACACCTTCAGCATGCACGGCGCGAAGAACTTCCCGTTTCACAAGGTGCCGGGCACACGCGACGTGGAGCTGGATGACGGGACCACCGACGAGGTGTATCTCGATCTGCTCCATCGCCATCTCCCGGAAGTGCTGCGTGAGGCGCGCCCGGACCTGGTGGTGTATCTCAGCGGGGCCGACCCGCACGAGGGTGACCGGTTGGGGCGGCTCAAGCTCACCTTCGGCGGGCTCATGGCGCGCGATCGCTACGTGATCGGCAGCTGCCGCGAGGTGGGCATCCCCGTGTGCGCCACCATGAGCGGTGGCTACGGGCGCGATGTTCACGACACCGTGGCCGTCCACCTCAACACCGTGCGGGTACTCCGGGCCTACGCCACCGGGTGAGACGCCGGCGCGGGAAGGGTGACCAATCCCCGGTCGCGGGATAATTTTCCAACGGCTTTTCTCACCTCAGTGACTTACGGAGTCTCTATGCGTGGTTCGTCCTTGCGGCGCGTCGCCGCGGTTGTGGTGCCCATGGTGCTGCTCGCCGGCCGCGCGCAGGCGCAGGCTGCCGGTCAGGTGTACAAGTCGTCGGCGCACGACTACCGCGTGGTCACGGTGGCCAACGGGTTCGTGAATCCGTGGGCGATCGCCTTCCTCCCCAACGGCGACATGCTCGTCACCGAGCGTCCGGGGCGCCTGCGCATCGTGCGCGGTGGCACGCTGCTCCCCACCCCGGTGGCCGGTGTGCCCGCCGTGGCGGCGGCGGGGCAGGGCGGGTTGCTGGACATCGAGCTGCACCCCCAGTTCGCCACCAACAAGACGGTGTACCTCACCTACTCCAAGCCGGTGACCGGTGGCTCCACCACCGCGCTCTACATGGCGCGCTTCGAAAACGATGCGCTGGTGGGCGGCAAGGACATCTTCGTGGCCGAAACGAAGGGACGCCCCGGCCACTTCGGCTCGCGCGTCACGTTCGACAAGAGCGGCCACCTGTTCATGAGCATCGGCGAGCGCCAGGCGCCGCCCGAGGGCGATCTCACCAAGCATCCGGCGCAGGACTTGTCGAACCATCACGGCAAGATCGTGCGGCTCAACCTCGACGGCAGCGTCCCCGCCGACAATCCGTTCACCAAGCAGGCGGGCGCGAAGCCGGAGATCTGGAGCTACGGCCATCGCAACCCGCAGGGGCTGCTCGTGCATCCCGTCACCGGTGACCTCTGGGAAATCGAGCACGGCCCGCAGGGTGGTGACGAACTCAATCTCATCGAGCCCGGCAAGAACTACGGGTGGCCCGTGGTCGGCTTCGGGGTGAACTACGGCCCGGGCAAGGCGATCCACGCCAGCACGATGGCCCAGGGTATGGAGAACGCGAAGCATGTGTGGGTGCCGTCCATCGCGACCTCCGGTCTGCTCGTCTACACGGGCAGTAAATTCCCCGAGTGGAAGGGGAGTGTGTTCGTGGGTGGTCTTGCCGGCATGCGGGTGGCGCGCCTCACGCTCGACGGGCAGAAGGCCGAACTCGCCGACAACCTCGTGAAGGGACTTGGCCGTATCCGCGACGTACGTCAGGGCCCCGATGGGTTGATCTACCTGGCCGTGGATGACCAGCAGGGCAAGCCGACAGCTGTCGTGCGTCTCGAGCCGGTCGCGCGCAAGTAATCGTCACTCCCGCGGTCATGCCGATGTTACAAGCCGCCGCGGTGCGCTCCTGCGCATCGCGGCGGCTTCTGTTGCTGCATGTCCTGCCTCAGGCGTGCGACGCCCAGCTCGTCTCGCCCTTCGTGTACGGCAGGCACGGTTCGTACTGGCCCGGCGTCTCCTTGTAGCGCATCGCCTTGGTGTAGCCGATCTCGCTTGTGAAGAAGCCCAGAAGGGCCAGCTCCTTCATCATGCGGAAGTAGTGCTGCGGCTGATCCTTTCGGGTCTTCTGGAACTCGAATTGTTCCTGATCGAGCTCGGTGAGCAGCGCAGTGCGCTGCTCCGGCGTGGCGGCCATGAAGCCGGCGCCGTGCTTGGCCTTGCAGGCCTCCTCGAGCTTCGTCATGCCGTCGCGGAAGATCTGCTGATCGTCCGGCGTGTAGGTATCGGTGACCATGAGCGCCATGAACGGCCCGGTCGCCGCCGCCTTCGCCCCCGGCGACTTCGCCGTGGTGGGCAGCATGGTGTCGGCCACTTCGTCGAGCCACTGCTGGTCTTCCACGCTGAAGGTGCCGATGGGCGCGGGGCCCTTCGCCGCCACCTGTGTGCTGTCGGCTGTGGGCGGCCGGTCGCCGGCGCACGCCGTAAGCAGCTGACTGCCGCCCACGAACGCCACGCCGCCCAACAGCACGCTCACGCGCTTGATCGCCTCACGGCGGGCGATTCCCGCATCCATGCCGGTCAGCCTCTCGAAATCGGTCATCGGTCGCGCCTCCTTACAATTCGCGACGCTTGAGCGCGTTCACGGCGAAGTCCGCCGCGCGCGCCGTGAGCGCCATGTAGGTGAGCGACGGATTCACCGCCGCTGCCGAGGTCATCGCCGAGCCATCGGTGACGAACACGTTGAGCGCATCCCACACCTGATTGTTGGCGTTGAGCACACTCGTCTTCGGATCGCGGCCCATGCGTGCCGTCCCCATTTCGTGGATCCCCATGCCCGGGGCGTAGCCACTGTCGTACGTCTTCACATCCTTCACGCCGCTGCTTTCGAGCATTTCCGCCATCTGCACGGTCATGTCCTTGCGCATCAGCTGCTCGTTCTCGCCGATTTCGCAATCGATCTTGAGCACCGGCAGGCCCCACTTGTCGGTCTTGGTCTCGTCGATGGCAATCTTGTTCTTGTGGTCTGGCAACATCTCGCCGAAGGCGGTACCGCCGATCCGCCAGTCACCCGGCTGCGCCATCTCGTCCTTGAAGTCGCCACCGATACCGAGTTCGGCCACGGCGCGCCCCCAGCCTTCGCGGCTCGCGCTGCCCTGGTAGCCATAGCCACGCAGATACGGCTGCTTGTCGCCGAAGAGATTCTGCCAGCGCGGGATGTAGAAGCCGGTGGGACGACGGCCGTAGTAGTACTTGTCGTCGAAGCCTTCCAGGCGGCCACTCGCGCCGAGGCGGAAGTGGTGGTCCATGAGGTTGTGGCCGAGTTCACCGCTCGTGCTGCCGAGACCGCCGGGCCAGATGTCGCGCGCCGAGCGCATGAGCAGCCACGTGCTGTTGAGCGTGGAGGCGCAGAGGAAGAAGATCTTCGCCTTGTACTCGGTGGCCTCTTTCGTGACGGCGTCCACCACGCGCACGCCGCTCACCTTTTTGGTGTCCCTGTCGTACACGAGTTCGTGCACGATGCTGTTCACCTTGAGCGTGAGGTTGCCCGTTTTCACTGCGGCCGGCAGCGTACTCGACTGCGTACTGAAGTACGCGCCGAAGCTGCACCCCAGCCAGCAGGCGTCGCGCGTCTGGCACTGCCCTCGGCCCGGAAGCGGCTGCGTGATGTTGGCGCTGCGCCCGATGATGAGATGGCGCTTGCCCTTGTACGTCTTCTTCATCTGCTCGGCGACGTGCTGCTCACCGCAGTTGAGCGCGAAGCCGGGCATGAATTCGCTGTCGGGCAACTGCGGCAGATTCTCCCGCGTGCCCTGGATGCCGGCAAACTTCTCGACGTAGGAGTACCACGGCGCGATGTCCTTGTAGCGGATGGGCCAGTCGACGGCGAGGCCGTCCTTGGCGTTCGCCTCGAAGTCGAAATCGCTCCAGCGATAGCTCTGGCGGCCCCACATGAGGGAGCGGCCGCCGAGGTGATAGCCGCGATACCAGTCGAAGCGTTTCACCTCGGTGTATGGGCTCTCCTTGTCGTTGGCCCAGTAGTCGAGGTTCGTCTCGTTCAGCGGGTAGTCGCGCTTCAGCACCGGATAATCGGCTTCCATCTGCTTCGTGCGACCGCCGCGATGCGGATACTCCCACGGGCCCTTGGTGGCGTTCTTGTAGCCCGTGATGTGGTCGATATGGTGACCGCGCTCGAGGAGCAGGACCTTGAGTCCCTTCTCGGTGAGTTCCTTCGCGGCCCAGCCGCCGGATATGCCGGAGCCCACGACAACGGCGTCGTACTCCGTCGTTTGTGCAGCCTGCACTGCGCCTCCTGTTCGCGGCCCGGGAGGGTGGGCCGATCGGTGCGTGTCCGGCGTGGCGGGAAACGTGCGCCGGTGGTGACGCCGCCGGACGGACCCATCAGCGTCATCCCCGAAAAAGTGGTCGCCGGTACACCCCCACGCGAGGGGTGTTTCGGAGACAACCGGAACATCGGCCTCGCCGGGGCGATCCCGGTGCGCTTGACGAACGGCGCGTGGGGGCGAGTTTCGAAGCCATGTCCGCCTTCACGATGCACTCCCTCCCGCGCCGTCTGGCGTTCGCGGCCGCCGTCGGCGTTGCCGCCCTCTCCCTCGCCGCCTGCCGCGGTGTCCGCGCGGCGCCGGCTGCCGAGCCCCAATTCATACATCCCGACGGTCCGCCGGTGAACCCGTTCTCCCCGGCCGTGCGCGTTGGCGATCTCGTGTTCGTGTCCGGCACGCTCGGCACCACCGGCACGGGACTCACCGTGGTCCCGGGTGGCATCACCCCGGAGACGCGTCAGGTGATGGAGAACATCAAGCGCACGCTCGCCGCCGCGGGTCTGGGCATGGACCGGCTCGTGAAGTGCACGGCGTTCCTCGCCGATCTCAAGGAGTGGCCGGCGATGAACGAGGTGTACCGTTCGTACTTCTCGAACGGCAAGTATCCGGCGCGGGCGGCGGTGCAGGCCACGCTGTTGAACGGCGCGCGGGTGGAGCTCGAGTGCGTGGCGGCGGCTCGCTGATCGTCTGCCGTTTGGGGTTCACCCAAACCCGCCCCACACTCCCCCGTCAGACCAGCGGCCACATCGCCAGCGTGCACGCCGTCCCCAGCGCCGTCATCACCGTGCGCACCCGCGCGTTCCACGGCGGCAGCAGCCCCGCCCGCGACGCCTGCACGTCCCATACGAGCTGCCCGGCCGACGACAGGAGCAGCAGCCCCATCGTCACACGTGGCGCCGTCTGCGGCACCAGTGCGAACATCCCCAGCACCGATGGCATCGCAGACAGCACGAGTCGCAGCAGATCGGGGCGCTCCGGCGCGCGCACGAGCTCCGCGCCCCACCGCGCGCCGCCGAGGAACGTCAGCGTCAGCGCCGAGTAGACGAGAAACACCGTTTTCGCCGATTCGGCGTAGGCCGGTACCCCGTAGGCCAGCACGAGGCAGGTCAGGAACGGCGCCAGCCCCGAAAGGCTGATCAGCCAGATGGCGCGTGAAGGCATGGCTGAACCATGGCGCACGGCGGGAACGCGCGGTAGTCTCCCGCCCATGCCTTCCACCGCCTCGCGCCTCTCCGTCTTCACGGAATCCGTCATTCGCGGCACCACGCGCCTCGCCAACCAGCACGGCGCCATCAACCTCTCGCAGGGGTTCCCCGATTTCGATCCCCCCGACGTGCTGCTCGAGGGGCTCGACCGGGCGCGCAACGGCCCGTTCCACCAATACGCCGTCACGTGGGGCGCGCCGCGCTTCCGGCAGGCGCTGGCGAAGAAGATCAGCCACTTCAGCGGCCTCGACGTCGATCCGGAGCAGCATCTTGTCGTAACCTGCGGCAGTACCGAGGCGATGATGTGCGCCATGATGACCGCCTGCAATCCGGGCGACAAGGTCATCGTGTTCTCGCCCTTCTACGAGAACTACGCCGCCGACGCGATACTCTCGGGGGCCGAGCCCATCTACGTGCCGCTGCATCCGCCCGGCTTCGGATTCGACGAGGACGATCTCAAGAAGGCGTTCGCCCAACACCCCAAGGCGATCGTGGTGTGCAACCCGTCGAACCCCAGCGGCAAGGTGTTCACGCGCGACGAACTGCTCACCATTCTGCGCTACGCCGAGCAGTACGACACGTGGGTGATTACCGACGAGCCGTACGAGCACATCGTGTACGCGCCGCACGAGCACGTGTATTTCAATACGCTGCCCGGTGCGTTCGAGCGCACGATCACCGTGAATTCGTTGTCGAAGACCTACTCCATCACCGGCTGGCGCCTCGGCTACGTGCACGCGCCGGCCCGCGTGATCAACCAGGCGAAGAAGGTGCACGACTTCCTCACGGTGGGCGCCGCCGCGCCGCTGATGGAAGCGGCCGTCGGAGCGCTGGAGCTGCCGCAGTCGTACTACGACGGACTCACCGCGCTCTACAGCGCGAAGCGCGAACTCTTCCTCGACATCCTGCGCACCACCGGCCTGCCGTTCACCGAACCGCAGGGCGCGTATTACGTGATGGTGGACATCAGCGCGCTCGGATTCGCTGACGATACCGCGGCCAGCGAATGGCTCATCAAGGATGTCGGTGTGGCAGGGGTCCCGGGCTCGAGCTTCTTCCGGGAGCCGGTGAAGCATCTCATCCGCTTCCACTTCGCCAAGCGCGAGGAAACCCTGCGCGCGGCGGGCGAGCGATTGGGGTCGCTCTCCGTGCGCGCGAACGCGGGGCGCTAGCGCATTTCATTTTTTGGAATATTGGGTCAAGGCGGCATTTCGGTATCGTGGACGGAGCAGGTGGCCGTGGTGCCGCCGGGCAGCAGCTTCACCCTGCGCCCGCAGGCCCCCTGACCGTCGGCGGTGTTGTAGCTACGGCAACGTGCCCGGCGCCGTCGCCGACCAGTAGAGCGCAACGAGCACGAAGGCCATGAAGGCAGCCATGAGGTATTTGGCGTAACGCATGGGTGAATGCTCGCGGCTCAGGGGATACTCAGGAATGCCCACGCGTCGTCGGCCGTCCGCGCGAGCAGCCGTCACCGCAGCCCGCTGAAACGATAGCCGACGCCGGGCTCGGTGATGATGATGCTCGGTACCTGCGGATTCGGCTCGATCTTACGGCGCAGGTGCGTCATGTGCACGCGAACGTGCGTCGAGTAATCGCCGAACTCCCGGTCCCACACCAGATCCCACAGCTGTTTGGGGGACACCGGCCGACCACCATGGAGAATGAGGGCCCGCAGCAACGCCCACTCGGTGGGTGTGAGCCGCTGTGGCTCACCGTGGCGCAGCACGCGTTGGTTGACAAGGTCGATTTCGACACCGTTGAGGCTGGTATGCGCCCACGACATGGCCGCATGCGACGCGCTCGAGCGGCGCAGTTGGCCCTGCACGTGGGCAAGCAGTTCGGCGGCGCCGCATGGCTTGGTGACGATCTCGTTGGCGCCGGCATCGAGCAGCGCCACCGTGTCGTCCTCGCCGTCACGCCCGCAGAGCACGATGACCGGCGCGTTGGTCACGGAGCGCAGGCGGGTCACGAGCTCTTTGGCGTCGCCGTCCGGAAGCCCGAGGTCGAGAACGATGACGTCGGGCTGGGCCTGCGTCGCCTCGCGGAAGGCCTCGCCCAGCGTCGCGGCGGTACGGATGTCGCGGCAGACGGCGCCGAGGGTGCGCGCGATGGTCCCACGCAAGGCGTCATCGGGTTCGACGACGAGGATGCGTTCCGGATCGACCGACTCAATCAGGGTCAGCATCATCTCGCAGCGGTTCAGGGCGCTCTTGTTCCCGCCGATCACTCCGGGGCGTGCAACGTCGCCAGATCGATGACGAACCGGTACTTCACATCCGCCTTCAGCATGCGCTCGTAGGCCTCATTCACGGCATCGGCCCTGATGAGTTCGATATCGGCCGTGATGCCGTGCCGGCCACAGAAGTCCAGCATCTCCTGCGTTTCGGCGATCCCGCCGATGAGGGAGCCGGCGAGGCGGCGGCGCTTCATGATGAAGGTGAATGCGCCGGGCGCCGGGTGCGGCTCCGGCGAGCCGCCGAGCAGCACCAGGGTACCGTCGAGGCGGAGCAGCTGCATCTCGCGCTCGATATCGTGGGGGGTGCCCACCGTGTCGATGATGAGATCGAGCGAATTGCGGAGCGAGGCCATGGCACCCGCCTCCTTCGCGACCACGACCTCGTGGGCGCCGAGGCGGCGCGCGTCGTCGACCTTCGACGGGGAGGTCGTCAGCACCACCACGTGCGCGCCCAGCGCGCTGGCGAACTTCACCGCCATGTGGCCAAGCCCGCCGATGCCGACCACCCCAACCCGTGACCCCGGGCCGACCTTCCACTGCCGGAGCGGGGACCAGGTGGTGATGCCAGCGCAGAGCAGGGGGGCCACCGCAGCCGGATCGAGGGTGTCGGGGACGCGGAGCACGAACTGCTCGTTCACCACGATATCCGAGGAGTAGCCGCCCTGGGTGGGGCGTCCCGTCTCCTTCTCCGTGCTGCCATAGGTGCCCGTCATGCCGTTGTCGCAGTATTGCTCGAGGCCGTCGGCACAGGGCTGGCAGTGCCGGCAGCTGTCCACCATGCACCCCACGCCCACCAGGTCACCGGCTTTCCACGAGGTGACCGCGCTTCCCACCGAGATGACCCGGCCGACGATTTCGTGCCCGGGGACCTGCGGGTACCGGCACGGGCCCCATTCACCGCGCACGGTATGGAGGTCCGAGTGACAGATTCCGCAGTACATGATGCAGATGTGCACGTCGTGGGCGCCCAGGTCGCGCCGCTCGAAGCGCCACGGGGCGAGCGGTCCGGCCGCGTCGAACGCGGCGATGCCGATGGTCGATATCATGATGTGGTAAACGTGTCACCGGCCTCGTGCGTTTTCCATTGGTAACCACCGCTTGGGCGCACCCGACGGTGCTTCACTTCCTGTTCCCCTTCTCCCCTCCCCATGTCCCTCACTCGTTTCGTCCCGCGATCGGCTGCGGTGATGGCCGGTCTTGCGCTGCACGGCGTGATGCTCGGCTCGTCGCTTGGCGCGCAGGGGCTCGACTCCGCCACCGTGGCCGGCCTGCGCTGGCGTACGGTCGGCCCCGCCAACTTCATGGGCCGTCTGTCCGACGTGGTCGGCATCCCGAGCCCGTCCAAGACGGTATTCGTGGCCGCGGCCGGCGGCGGTATCTGGAAGAGCATGAACAACGGCACGACGTGGCGCCCGGTGTTCGACGACAAGCGCATCATCTCGATGGGTATGCTCGCCATCGCGCCGAGCGATACCCAGCAGGTATGGGCCGGCACGGGTGAACCGAACTCCCGGAACTCCATCGAGCCCGGCGGCGGCCTCTTCAAGAGCACCGACGGCGGGATCACGTGGAAGCCGATGGGACTCGAGAAGACCGAGCACATCGGACGCATTGCGGTGCACCCCACCAATCCCAACGTGGTCTTCGTGGCGGCGCTCGGCGCGGCGTGGCGAGCCAACCCCGACCGGGGGCTCTATCGCACCACCGACGGCGGACAGAGTTGGAAGCTGGTGAAGTTCGTCAGCGACAAGGCCGGTTTCGTGGACGTCGCCATCCACCCGAAGAACCCCAACATCGTGTTCGCCACGAGCTGGGAGCGTCGCCGCACGCCGTACTCGCTCTTCTCGGGTGGTCCGGGCTCCGGGCTCTGGAAGAGCACCGACGGCGGCGAAAATTGGACCGAAGTGAAGGGCGGCGGTTTCCCCGCCGGTTACAAGGGGCGCATGAGCCTCGACATCAATCTGGCCAACCCCGACATCATGTACATGATGGTCGAGGCAGCGGCGAACAGCACCGGCCCCATCGTCGGTGAGCGCAGCCCCAAGGCCAACGGGCTCTACAAGAGCACCGACGGCGGCGCCACGTGGACGCAGATGAACAACATCAACGTGCGTCCGTTCTACTACTCGCAGGTGCGCAGCGATCCGAAGAATCCGAATCGCGTGTACTTCTCGAGCACCGAACTGCAGCTGTCAGAAGACGGCGGCAAGACGTCGCGCAGCGCCGCGCAGAACGTGCACGTGGACGACCACGGCATCTGGATCGACCCCAATGATCCGCAGCGCTGGTTCCTCGCCAACGACGGCGGCATCGCCATCACGTACGACGCCGGTGGCAACTTCCTGCAACAGCAGAATCTCCCCATCGCCCAGTTCTACGAGGTCGCGTTCGACAACGCGGTGCCGTACAACATCTGCGGCGGTGCGCAGGACAACGGCACGTGGTGTGGCCCCAGCCGCCTGCGCGGCAACCAGACGAGCCTCGGCTACTGGTTCACCATCGCCGGTGGCGACGGATTCTATGCGGCCATGGATCCCACCGACCCGAACATCGTGTATGGCGAATCGCAGGGGGGCAACGCCTCGCGCCTGAACCTCAAGACCGGTGAGCGTCAGTCGTTCGTGAAGCCCAGCTGGCAGGCGAAGTACAAGGAGTGGGAGGACAGTATCGCGGTGGTGCGCGGTGATCCGCTCGCGCCGGCCACCAAGCCGCAGCTGGCGGCCATCGCGGCGCTGCGCAAGAAGCAGGCGGCCGACTCGGCCGACCTCTCGCTGCGCTTCAACTGGAACACGCCGTTCTTCATTTCGCCGCACAATCCGGCGGTGGTGTACTTCGCCGGCAACCGCGTGCTCAAGTCGTCGAAGCGCGGCGCAGACTTCAAGATCATCTCACCCGATCTGTCGCGGCAGCTCACGGCCAAGCTCGACACGGCGCTGCGCCTCACCGGCGGCATCACGCTCGACGCCACGGGCGCCGAAACGTACGGCACCGTGGTGGCGATGGACGAAAGCCCGGCCAAGCAGGGGCTGCTCTACGCCGGGACCGACGACGGCAACGTGTGGAAGACCAGCAACGACGGCGCCACCTGGGAGAACATCGGCAAGAACATCACGGGCCTGCCGAACGGCGGCGAAGTGTACGTCACGCGCGTCGAAGCGTCGGCGTTCGACACCAACGTGGTGTACGTGGCACTCGAGAACCATCGCAATGGCGACTTCAAGCCGTATCTGTACATGTCGAAGGATGGCGGCAAGACGTTCGCGAGCATCGTGAACAATCTGCCCGCCGACGGCAACGCCGACTTCCTGCACGTGGTGCGCGAAGATCCCAACAGCGCCGACGTGCTGTACGTGGGCTCGTCGCTCAGCGTATACGCCTCGGTGGACCGTGGGCAGACGTGGACCAAGCTCGCGGCCAATCTGCCGAGCGTGCCGGTGTACGATCTGCAGATCCATCCGCGCGACAAGGAGCTCATTGCGGCGACGCACGGCCGCGGCTTCTGGATCGTGGACGTGGCGCCGCTGTCGCAGATGACGAAGACGGTGGCCGCGAAGCCGGTGCACCTCTTCGAGCCCCGTACGGCGTTCCAGTGGGGCGAGCCGCCTCTGCGTGGCGCGAGCGGCAACGGCAATGCGCAGGGCTTCTTCGCCACGCCCAACCCGGCGTACGGCGCGAACATCACGTACCGCATCACGCAGGCCGGTTCGCCGGCGCGCATCAGCATCGTGAATGCGGTGGGCGATACGGTATCGACCATCACCGGCCCGGGGGGCGTGGGGCTGCACACGGTCACGTGGAATTACGCGCTCGCGGGCCGTCCGGCTCCGCGTGCCGCGCTCTCGCCCAGCGAGAAGCGTGACAGCATTCTCCGCGCCGTGCGCCTGCCGGCCGTGCTCGACTCGCTCACCAAGGCGAAGTACGACAGCTCGGCGCTGGCGCTCGCGAAGCAGCTGCTCAATCCGCCCGCCGGCGGTGGCTTCAACGTCCGTGGCGGCGGCGGTGGTCGTGGCGCGCAGACCCCCTGCGAACGTCCGCTCACGCAGTGGGAGACGTTCTGTGCCCGCCCGGCGGAAGCCACGCCGCGTCCCACCGGCAACGCCGGCGGGGCCAACGTCGCGGACCTGCAGCAGCGCGCGCAGCAGCTGCAGAACGCGGCCAGCAATCCGGCCGTGCGGAAGGTGTTCGAGTTGATCGGTCTGCCCGTGCCGGCCCAGGGCCGTGGCTTCGGTGGCTTCGGTGGTGGCGCCGGCGGCGGCAACGCCACCACGGGTGACTTCGGCGTCGTGCTGCAGATCGGCAACACGATTCAGAAGCAGACGCTGCGTGTGGAAAACATGGGTGCCGCCGGTGGCGCCAGCCCGTTCGGCTTCGAAGAGGACGGCGAGAAGAAGTAACCGCTGCTGCCGTCTGCCGTCTCGTGTCGTGCGCCCGGGGGATCTCCATGCGGAGGTCCCCCGTTTGCATTCAGTGAGGTGGACGGCCCGGAACCGAGTCGCCGAACGGAGTCGCCGTCGCCCATGTGTTCCGGTGCGACGACCAGCGACATTTCGGCGGGCGCTTTCTTCACGAGGAACTGTGCGCGAATATCGTTTTCAGGCTACGGCCGACACCATGGAAGCCCTGCGCAAGCTGCGCGGCGCGTGGCGCGGGATCTCGGTCGGCGAACAGGAGGTCACGGTCGTGCTGCGCGACGGCCACGCCGTGCGGATCGGCATCGATACGGCCGACGTCGAGGCGCTCTTCGACGCGTACCGCATCCGCGCCGAGCTCGAGCCCACCCCGGGCGTGCTCGGCGTCCCGGTCGAGGACTTTATCGACGGTAACAACGACGTCGTGCTCTTCACCGGCGTGACGTGGAGCGAGCCGCACGGGCGCATGATGGCGGAGGGCATGGCGGAAGGGGCGGCCATGCATTTCTCCGGTCACCCGGGACAGCTGTCGGAGACCGCCGAAGTGGTGTGCGTCACGACCGATGCCTTCGTGGTGGCCAGCGCCGCCGGGCGCGGCATCCTCATTCGCACCGGACTGCGCCCGGGCAGCCTCGAGGTCGAGCGCAATCCGGAGCAGGTGAGGGCGTTTCTCCTCGAGCGCGGCTACGAGGGCTGAACCACCTAGGGACGTGCGGGACTACGCGCGGTGGACCACGCGTTGGGAAAAACGCGTTGGGACAAACGCGTTGGGACCGACACGTTTGGAACCACGTGGAAGTGACGCGGTGGAAAACGCCGCTGCACGGCGCGGTGAAGCACGCTAACGACCGGCGCTTCGCGCGGTCGCGAGACGCGGGGAAAAACGCGGGCGTAGTTCTCCGCGTCACGCGGACGCCGGAGGCCGGCCGTAAGCGTTGTCCCATGCGTGGTTCAGCCGCGTTGGCCACGGCGTCACTTCCACGTGGTTCCCAACGTGTCGGTCCCAACGCGTTTGTCCCAGCGCGTAGGTCCCAACGCGTAGTCCACCGCGCGTAGTCCCGCGCGTCCCTGCGTGGTTCCCTTCAGCGGGGGGCGCGGGTGAACAGCACGTAGTCCGCTTTCGCCGCGTGTGTGGCGACGTCGGGCTTGGTGAGATCCGCCACGGGCACCGCCGTGATCACCACGCTGCTGGCTTTCGGCAGGCGCCGCTTGGCCCGCTCGACGGTGCCGAGCCCGAAGTCGCTGTGGAAGGCGCCGTCCACCTGGAAGAGCACGCTGCCCTTGGGCGCGCGCGCGAACGCGTCGGCGATCGCTTCGCCCATGGCCTCGTCCTTCACGCACTGCGCCTCGTAGAAGCGGTCGGTCATCTGCGCCATCGCCGCCGCATCGGCCGCTGTCGGCGGCCCACCGCCGGCGCTGTGCCCCTTCATGGTCTCGGCGAACTTCTCGTAGTACGTGTCCTTCGGGCACACGTTTTGCTTCGCGACGTACCCGCGGTCCCGCGCGTTCATCGTGTCCAGTACGGCAAGGCCGCGGCGGCTCACGGCACTCGCCAGCCGACGCGGCACGTTGGCGGCGATTACCGGCCAGCCCCGCACACGTGCCAACTCCACCATCGGTCGATAGTCGGCCGGGTAGTTGTCCCACGGGCGTGAGCCGGCGAGGAAATCCTTTTCGGAGACCGTCCCGGCGACGTACTGATCGACCAACGGTTGCACATCGCGCTCGAACATTTCGAGCGTCAGCACGACATGCGCCCGCCGGTCGCCCAGCGCCGCCAGAACCGCGTGCTCGGCGGCATGGGTGGTGGGGTCGTTGTGCTGCTCGCCGAAGAACACGAGGTCGCGCGACGCGATGCCATCGGCGAACTGCCGGAACGTCACGAAGCTGCGGGCCTTGGTGTCGTAAATGCGTACCGCCGGCTCCGGCGTGAGTGGCGCCGAGGACATACGATGGCCGCCGCCCGGAAGGCAGGCGGTGCTGAGCAGCGTCAACACGACCGTGACGGCCGCGGAGGAAAATCGACGGAGCATGGACAAGGGGCGAATAGGACAGGCCGCGGACCGCCCGGACAACGCCGGACGCATCACGGAAATCTATCGCCTCCCCGCTCGCACCTCACGCCGCGGGAGGACGCAGGGCGCACGAGCACCCCGGGCCGAGTGCTCGCGCCGGACGGGCAGCCGCGCTATTGTGGCCCATGCTTCCGCTGATCGGGATCCTCATCGTCATCGTCGGCTTCGCGCTGCGCCTCAACGCGCTGCTGGTGGTCACGCTCGCGGGCGTGGCCACCGGGCTGGCCAGTGGGCAATCGCTGCCCGACGTCATCGCCGCGTTCGGCAAGGCGTTCGTCGACAGCCGGTACATCGCCATCGTGTGGCTGGCACTGCCAGTCATCGGCCTCGCCGAACGGTCAGGACTCAAGGAACGCTCGCGCGACGTGATCAGCCGCATCCGCGCGGCGACCGCGGGGCGGGTGCTGCTCGTGTATCTGGCGCTGCGGCAGATCACCGCGGCGCTTGGCCTCGTGTCGCTCGGCGGGCACGCCCAGATGGTACGCCCCCTCGTGGCGCCCATGGCTGAGGGCGCGGCGGAAAACACTCACGGCGACCTGCCGGAAGCCACGCGCGAACGCATCAAGGCAATGGCGGCCGGCGTCGACAACGTGGGCATGTTCTTCGGCGAAGACGTCTTCGTCGCCATCGGCTCCATTCTGCTCATCCGCGGCTTTCTCGAGCAGAACGGCATCGTCGTGGAGCCGCTGCAACTCGCGCGCTGGGCCATTCCCACGGCGCTGTGCGCCTTCGTACTGCACGGGGCGCGTCTCTGGTGGTTCGACCGGCAGATCGCCCGGCAGGTGGCCGCCGATGCGCCGGCGGGGGAGCAGGCGTCGTGATCAAGCTCGAAGCGATCTACGTGCTCATGGGACTGCTCACCGGTGGCATCGCGCTCGTGAATGCCCGCGACGACAGCAATCCGCGCCGCTGGCGAAATACGCTGTTCTGGGGGGTGTACGCCGTGCTCTTTCTCGCCGGCTCCTACCTCGGCGATCTCACGAACGGCATCCTCGTGCTCGTAATGGTCGCCACGGCTGCGGCCGGCCTGGGGCAGGGAACACGGGAGACGGCCACGGCGGCGGGGCGCAGCGCATCGGCCGCACGCTACGGCAACCGGTTGTTCGTGCCCGTACTCATCGTGCCCCTCGCCACGTTCGCCGGCAGTGTGCTGCTCAAGGATCTCACGGTCGGCGGCTTGCCGCTCGTCGACCCCAAGCAGGTCACGCAGATCGCGCTGGGCATCGGTACGGTACTCGGTCTGCTCGCGGGGCTGGTGATGCTGCGACCGACGGTGAGCGCGCCCATCGTGGAAGCACGCCGCCTCATGGACAGCGTGGGATGGGCGGCGGTGCTGCCGCAGTCGCTGGCCGCACTGGGCGCCGTCTTCGCTGCCGCGGGCGTGGGCAAAGTGGTGAGCACACTGGCCACGACGTGGCTCCCGCTTGGCTCGCCGCTTGCCGCGGTGGTGGCGTACGCCGTGGGCATGGCGCTGTTCACCATGATCATGGGCAATGCCTTTGCCGCTTTCCCGGTCATGACCGCCGGCATTGGCCTGCCCCTCGTGGTGCAGCAGTATGGCGGTGACGTGGTCGTCGTCACCGCCATCGGCATGTTGTCCGGCTTCTGCGGCACCCTCATGACGCCGATGGCCGCCAACTTCAACATCGTGCCGGCCGCACTGCTCGAACTGCGGGACAGGTACGGCGTGATCCGCGCGCAGGTCCCCACGGCGCTCATGTTGCTCGTGGTCAACATCGTGCTCATGTCCGTCTTCGCGTTCCGCTGATCCCCTCGCGCCTCCGGTCCACCGTGTCTCTCGAAAGCCAGTTCGCTCAGCTCGCCCTGTCGCATGTGCGCCGCGAGTATCCCAACAAGCTGGATCATGTGATGCTGGGCGGTGACGACGGGTGCACGCCCTCGCAGTTGCATCCGGTGTTCTACGGGAGCTTCGACTGGCACTCGTGCGTGCATGGCTACTGGCTGCTGGCGACGCTGCTGCGTCGCGAACCGGCGCTGCCGGAAGGGCCGATGATCCGCGGGCTCTTCGAGTCACAGTTCACCGACGCGCGCATGGCGGCGGAGGTGGCGTATGCCGCGCATCCGGCGCGTGGCGGATTCGAACGTCCCTACGGCTGGGCGTGGCTGCTCATGCTGCAGGCCGAGCTCGACCGGCACGATAGCGTCGACGGTCGTCGGTGGGCCGCGGTGCTGCAGCCGCTCACCGACGTGTTCGTCGGGCGCTTCCTCGCCTTCCTGCCGAAAGCCACGTATCCGGTGCGTGCGGGCACGCACTTCAACACGGCGTTCGCGGTGCGGCTGGCGCTCGAGTACGCCGATGGGGCCGGGCACGTGGCGTTGAGCGTCGCGCTGCGCGACGCCGCACAGCGCTGGTACCTCGCCGACCGCGATTGTCAGGCGTGGGAACCCGGCGGTGACGATTTCCTCTCGTCGGCACTCATGGAAGCGGAGTGCATGCGCACGGTGCTCGCCCCATCGGCCTTCCGCGCGTGGTTCGATGGATTTCTGCCGCGCGTCGCCGACGGGCAGCCGGCAACGCTGTTCACGCCGGCGTTCGTGAGCGACCGGACCGATGGCAAGATTGCGCACCTCGACGGGCTCAATTTATCCCGCGCATGGTGCTGGCGCAGCATCGCCGCCGCGCTCCCGGCGGAGGACGCGCGTGCCACCGTCGCCGCGCGTGCCGCCACGGCGCATCTCGAGGCCAGTCTGCCGCACGTGGCCGGCGACTATATGGGCGAACACTGGCTGGCGACCTTCGCGTTGCTGGCGCTCTACGCCGGGTAGACGGGCGGGCCACGCGCGGGCACGCGTCGGCAAGGGTTGGCATCGCAATCTCCGGGAGTAGGTTGCATCATGCACCCCGAGACCGTGCTTCTCGTCACGCTGGCCGGTGCCTTCGCTGTGGCGTTCGTATTCGGGTTCGTGGCAACGACGCTGCGGATGCCGCCGCTCGTCGGCTATCTGCTGGCCGGTGTCGCACTCGGTCCGCATTCCCGGGTGTTTGTCGCCGACGTCGCACTGGCCGGTCAGCTCGCCGAAATCGGCGTGATCCTGCTGATGTTCGGTGTGGGGCTGCATTTCTCACCCGGCGATCTGCTCAAGGTGCGGCGCATCGCGCTCCCCGGTGCGTTGCTGCAGATGGTGGCCTCGTTCGGCATCGGGTTCACATTGGCCATGTCGTGGGGATGGACCGCCGGCGGCGCCGTGGTGTTCGCGCTCGCGCTATGTGTGTCCTCCACCGTCGTGGTGCTGCGCGTGCTGGAGGATCGTGGGCTGCTCGATTCGGCCGACGGCCGCATCGCGGTGGGCTGGCTTGTGGTGGAAGACCTCGCCGTGGTCGTGGCGCTCGTACTTCTTCCCACCGTACTCGATGCGCTCGGCAGCGGGAGGCACGGCGATCCTGTCGTGCTGGCGAAAACCGTGGCGGTCACCGTTCTCAAGGTGGCGGCGTTCATCCTGCTCATGGGCGTCGTTGGCCGTCGTGCGGTGCCGTGGCTGCTCACGCACGTGGCGCGCACGGGCTCGCGCGAGCTATTCACGCTGGCCGTGCTGGCGGTCTCCCTTGGCGTCGCCGTGGGCGCCGCCGCGCTCTTCGGGGTGTCGTTCGCGCTCGGCGCGTTCGTGGCCGGCGTGGTGATTAGCGAGTCCGATCTCAGCTATCGCGCGGGGGCCGACGCGCTGCCCATGCAGGACGCCTTTGCCGTCATCTTCTTCGTGTCGGCGGGGATGCTCATCGATCCGCAGGTGCTGGTGCAGCAACCGCTGCGGGTGTTTGCGACCGCCGCGGCGATCATCGTGGGCAACGGCATGGTCTCCGCGGTGCTCATGGTGCTGCTGCGGCATCCGCTCGGGGCGTCGTTACGGCTCGGAGCCAGTCTCGCGCAGATCGGCGAGTTCTCGTTCATCCTGGCAGCGCTCGGCGTCTCGCTCGGCGTCCTCTCCGAAGAGGGGCGGAGTCTCATTCTGGCCGGCGCGCTGTGCACCATCGTGCTGAACCCGTTCCTCGTCCGGGTGGTGGACCGGCTGGACGCCCTGCTGACGCGCTATCCCCGTCTCATTGATCGTCTAGAACGGCAGAAGGCGCCGCGGCTCATCACCACCGATCGCCGGATGGCCACACCGGCCAACCATGCGGTCCTCATCGGCTACGGTCGCGTGGGGCGGACGATCGGCGAAGCGTTGCAGCGGGTCGGCGTGCCGTTCATCGCCATCGATCAGGACCGGCGTGTCGTCGAAGCCATGCGTACGCTCGGTGTGACGGCGGTGTACGGTGATGCCACCCGGCCGGGCATTCTCGAACATGCGCGCCTCGAGTATGCGCGACTGCTGGTGATCGCGTCCCCCGATCCGTATCACGCGCGCCACATCATCGAATTGGCGCGGGCGCGCAATCCCGAGATCGACATCATCGTGCGCACGCACGCCGACACCGAACAGGAGTTCTTCGAGCGGCTCGGCGTGAGCAAGGCGCTCATGGGCGAACGGGAGCTCGCCTTCGGCATGGCGTATCACAGCTTGCGATCGGCCGGCGTAGATGATGATCGCGCCGACGACGTGATCCAGCAGCTGCGCGGTGGTGGCCGCATACCCACGCGCGAGTTCACGCAGGTGATGCTCGACCACGGCGGCGCGCCGACGCCACGATAGGCGTCGGCGACCGGTCTCGCGTGTCGCGCTAGACGGTGGTGATGCCCGGCCGGCCGTGCTCCACGCGCCAACGGCTCGCCGTCACGACGGGCGCACCGGGCTTGTCCACGAACGGCACCGAGCGATAGTCGGTGTGCCACGCCTTGTCGTCCACTTTGCAGGTGACGTAACCGCGGCGGTTCTCGTACCACCGGAGATGCGGGTTCTCGCGCTTCATGCCGTCCAGCCGGGCCGCCGGCACGTCACCGCCGTTGCCACCGGACGCGATGCTCGTGCCCACGAACTCGGCGGCCACCACCGGCCGGTCGGGGCGGGAGAAATCGCTGCGCAATTCGTTCACCCAGTTGCTGTGAATGTCGCCGGTGAGCACCACGGTGCGATTCGCCGCCCGCTTGGCGATCTCGGTGAGCAGGCGGTCGCGCGCCACGGGATAGCCGCTCCACTGGTCCATGCTGGTGCGCACCTCGTCGCCCGCGGCCGCGTCGTACGGCCCCATCATCACCTGATTCGCCAGCACCTGCCAGTGTGAGCGCGAGGCGCCGAGTCCGTCCACCAGCCACTTCTCCTGTGGCGCGCCCAGAAGACCGCGGCGCGGGTCCCGGGCTTCGTCGCACATCGGCTGGGTACCGTCTCCGCACGCCTGGTCGTCACGATGCTGCCGCGTGTCGAGCACCCAGAAGCGCGCCAGCGCGCCCCAGCTGATGCTGCGCGTGATGGAGAGATCGGCCCAGCTCTGCGCCCGAGGCACCCGCACCGGCTGGTGTTCCCACCAGGCCTGATAAGCCGCCGCCCGGCGGGTGCGCATCTGCTCGATGCTCTCCATGCCGTTCTCGCCGTTCAGACCGGCGTAGTTGTTGTCCACCTCGTGGTCGTCCCACGTGACCACCCACGGACAGAGGCGATGCGCGGCCTGCAGCGCCGGGTCGGACTTGTACTGCGCGTAGCGACGCCGGTAGTCGTCCACGGTGCGCACTTCGAGGCCGTGGTGCATGCGCAGGGCGCGGCTGTTGCCCGCGTATTCGTAGATGTAGTCGCCGAGGTGCGCCACCAGATCGAGCGGTTCCCGGGCCATGTGCTCGTAGGCCGTGAACAACCCCTGCTCCCAGTGCTGGCAGCTGGCGAAGGCGAAGCTGAGCGGCGTCAGGGCCCCGTCGGCAGGTGCCGTACGGAACCGGCCCACCTGGCTCACGGCGTCACCGGTGCGGAACCGGTAGCAGTACCAGCGATCGGGCTGCAGCCCCTTCACGTCGATGTGCAGGCTGAAGGCCAGCTCCGGCGCGGCGGTGGCGCGCCCCTTCTGCACCACCTTCATGAAGCCGTCGTCGTCCGCCACTTCCCAGTCGACCGTCACCCGCAGCCCGTCCATGCCGCCGTCCGGCTCGAAGGGACGGGGCGCGAGTCGCGTCCACAATACGCCGCCGGTGGCGGTCGGATCACCCGATGCGACGCCCAGCGAAAACGGGTCGTCGGCGAAGTGCGGACGTGAGGTGACGCGCCAGGCGTTGGGCACCACGGCGCAGAGCGCGGCATAGCGCGCCAAGTCGGAAACGAAGAGACGACGGTCCATTCCCATAGCCTACGCGTTGGCCCGCCAAACGGGAGGGGAAAAGCCCCCGAAACCAACGGTTGGGGCGATGGCGTTACGCCGTCATGACATCACCTTCGCTTTCCCGGAGCGGTGGGCAGGGGTTCGGTACCCTCACCTACGCCCGCTCCCGCCTCTATCTCGGCGTGTCCGGCGTGGGGACGGCCGTCCTGGCCGCCACCGGCCTGCTGATCTTCGACATCCCGTCGGTCGGCTTTGCCACCGCCACCGAACAATCGGTGGGGCGGTCGCTGTTCGCCGTGGGGCTGTTTTTCGCCTTGTCGTCGGCGCTGTTCTTCCTGTTCGACCTGCTGGGTGGCGCGTGGGTCGTGCGTCGCAAGCGCGAGGCGCCGCTATGGCTCGCGGCGTGGCTGCGCGGCGCGGCGGTGCAGTGGGTCGTGTGGATGCTCACGGCGGCGGCGCTGATGTGCACGGCGCGTTCCGCCGGCGTGGCGGCCACTATCGGTGTGTTCGTCGGTATCCAGTGTCTGTTGGCGCAGTTCCGTGGCGTTTTTTCGCGGATCATCGCGTCGTTCGAGATGGGTCCGGCTCCGGCGGTGTTCGCCGAGGCGGCGGAGCAAGCGGGGATTCCGCTGTCGCGCCTCGTGGTGGCCGACACGCCCGACGAAGGTTTCGTGGGCGGATGGAGCAGCGTGCTCCCGCGCACGCTGGTGGTGCCGCGTTTGTGGGAGCGGTTGCCGGTGGAGGCCCTTGCGGCGCAACTCGCGCGACGCGTAGCCGTGGCGCAGAGCGGCGCGCACCTGCGCGGCGTGGTTGGCGCAATCGCCTTCAACACGCTGGGCTTTATGGTGGTGCAGCGACTCACGGGGGCCACGCCAGCCACGGCCGCCGGGCTCGTGACCATCATGGCCGGCATGACGCTGTGGGCGTTTCTCGGGGTGCTGTTTTTGCCCACGCCATCGCGCGCAGCCGTGTATGCGGCGGATGAATCGGCCGCGGCGACGGTGGGTTCGGCTGCGGTGAAGACGAGCATCGAACGCCTCGACGAGTGGCAGGACGACGAAGCCACGCGCACGCCGAACGTCGAACGCATCTTCCATCCCGTGCCCTCACGCACGAACCGCCTTGCGCGGTTGGAGGCCGAGCGCGGCGGATTGACGGCGTGGCACGCCCACCATCTCGCGCGGCACGCGCTGTGGTTGGGGTGGGGCAGCTTCAGCGCCATTTCGCGCACCGTGCACTGCAACGTGGGGCGCCCGGCCCTCTGGGCCATGCTGCCGGGAGACTGAGCGCGCGGTAGTTTGGCACCATGACAGGCGATGCTTCCCGCACGGACGATCGTGACCCCGATGTGAAGTGCCCGCCGCCGCTGGCTGTGGCGCGGGCGTGGCACTACGCGCTCGGTGCCGCGCTCCTGTGGCCGGCCGTAGTGCGCTCACAGCCAGTCCCCCTCGTGCGTCCCGTGGCGGGCATGGTGATCACGACGTCGGTGCGAGTGGCGCCCGGCGTGTACCGCCTCCCCGGCCGGGCCTCGTCCGACTCGGCGCTGATCACCGTACGCGGCAGCAACATCACGGTGGACATGCGCGGCGTGACCCTTGTGGGAACGCCGGCGGACAGCGAGCCCGATGCCGCGCGCGGCACGGCCGTGCGCATCGATGGTGGCGAACATGTGCGGCTCCGCGGGCTCACGGCCCGCGGCTATCGCGTGGGGATTCTCGCGCGCGACGTGCGCAATCTCACGCTCGATTCGAACGATCTGTCGTACGGCTGGAAACCGCGTCTGTTCAGTGTCGTCGAGCACGAGAGTCTCAACGACTGGTTGTCGTACCACAAGAACGAGCGCGACGAGTGGCTGCGCTTCGGTGCGGGCATCTATCTGCGCGGTGTCAAGGGCGGGCGCCTCTTGGGCAACACGGTCCGCCAGTCGATGAATGGACTGCTGGTGAGTCATTCCGACTCGCTGGAGATCCGCCGCAACGATTTCTCGTACAACTCGGGGCTTGGCATCGGCCTGTACCGCGCGAGTTGGCACCGCATCGTAGAGAACCGTGCCGACTACAACGTGCGGGGTTCGTCGTACGGCTTCTTCCAGCGCGGCCAGGATAGCGCGGCGCTGCTCTTGTTCGAACAGTGCAGCCACAACGTCGTGGCGTACAACAGCATGACTCACGGTGGCGACGGGCTGTTTCTGTGGGCCGGGCAACAGACGATGGACACCGGGCAGGGTGGCTCGAACGACAATCTGTTTTTGCTCAACGACTTCAGCTTTGCTCCCACCAACGGTATGGAAGCCACCTTCAGTCGCAACCAGTTCGTCGGCAACCGTGTCGAGGGGAGTACGCACGGGCTTGTGGGGCGGCTACAGCTACGACTCGCGCATCGTGGGCAATTGCTTTTCGAACAACCGCATCGCGGTGGCAATCGAGCACGGGCAAGACAATGTCGTGGGCGGCAACCACTTCAGCGGCGACACGCTCGGCATTCGTCTCTGGGCCGATTCGATCGAGCCGAGTGACTGGGGTTATCCGAGGCACCGCGATACGCGAAGCCGAAACTGGCGCATTGTGGAGAACCGGTTTGAGGCGGTGTTACAACCGTGGCGCATTGCCAACACCAGTGCGCTGGACAGCGCGCGCAATCAGGTGGTGATGGTGCGTCCCGACAGCAGCTGTGACCCGGCGCGCATCGTTCCCACGACGGCTTGGTGGCGCGTCCCGGACATTCCCGCTGCGCCGCTGCGCTGGCCTGCCGGTGGGAACGCCACCCGCAACCGTCAGGCCATCGTGGTGGACGAATGGGGGCCCTACGATTGGCGCTCGCCAAAGCTGTGGCCGCTCGACAGCACGCGGGCCGTGCCACTCCGCCTTCGCGTACTCGGGCCGGCTGGACGCTGGCGGGTGGTGGGGCAGCGCGGCGTGGTGCGCCTCTCGGCGCAGCGAGGCCGCACGGGGGACACACTCACCGTCACGCCGCACGCCGACTCGACCGGCGGCTGGCGCGTGGAGCTCGAGTACGTGGGGGCCGCCACCGTGAGTGCACGTGGCGTGCGCACGGCCGCCGGCGTGCCGCAGCGCTTCGTCCATGAGCGGTTCGAGCCGGTGCAACGGTGGACGCAGCGCGTGTTCCGCTACGACGAACGCACCGACCCGTTCACGCACCCCGCGGCGTTCGACTCGTTGCTGCACGGTACGCCGCTGCTCGTGCGCGATGCGTCACGCCTCGACTGGTTCTGGTCGCGTCCGCGCGACCGCGAGATGCCGGCCGAGCGGTTTGCAATGGAGGCCACCGGCACCCTGTGGCTACCCGCCGGGCGTCATACGTTGCGCACGCTCAGCGACGATGCCGTGCGCGTGTGGGTCGACGGGACGCTCGTCATCGACCACTTCACCCCGCACGAAACGGCGCCGATGTACGCCGAGATCGACGGCGGCCCGCACACCGTGCGCGTGCAGTACGTGCAGGTGAGCGGGTGGGTGGAGTTGCGGCTCGACATGCTGCCCGGGGTGGTCCGTCGCTCGGCCGGGAGCGCGGGCCCGCACTGAGTCGCGATGGTGCGCGGTCAGGCCACCCGCCGTGTGTGCGAGTCGACGCCGTGCACTGGGGACGGTCGGGACGTTTTTCGTGACGGATTTTCCCATCCTGGCGCCCGTGCGTTGCCCCCGTGCGCACCGACCCCCACATTCCCGCCCCATGCCCCTTCGCCAGCCTGCCTTTCCCGCCACCCCCGCTCCGGTGTACCTCGCATGACCATTTCCTGGATCGACTGGGTCATCGTGCTCGTCTCCATACTCGTGTGCTTTGTGCCGGCGTTGTTTCTGGCCAAGCGCTCGGGGAGCAGCACCACCGAGTTCTTCGCGTCGGGCCGCTCGGTGCCGTGGTGGCTGGCTGGCCTGTCGATGGTGGCCACGACCTTTTCTTCGGATACCCCCAACTGGGTCACCGAACAGGTGCGGCGCTACGGCGTCGCGGGCAACTGGCAATGGTGGGCGTTCGTCCTCACCGGCATCGCCACCGTGTTCTTCTTCGCGCGGTTGTGGCGCCGCTCCGGGGTGCTCACCGATCTCGAGTTCTACGAGCTGCGTTACTCGGGCAAGGAAGCCTCGCTCGTGCGCGGATTCCGTGCCGTGTACCTGGGGCTCTTCTTCAATTGCTTCATCATGGGCATGGTGACGCTCGCAGCGTGCAAGATCGCGAACATCCTGTTCGGGCTCGCGCCGTGGCAGACGATCCTGCTCACCGGCGCGCTCAACGTGGTGTTCGCGGCGCACTCCGGATTATGGGGCGTGCTCGTCATCGACATGATCCAGTTCTTCATCAAGATGACGGCCGTATTCGCGGCGGCGTGGTTCTCGCTCGTCGAGGTCGCGCGGCGATTGGGGAATAGCGACAGCGGATGGCTGGGGCTCAAGTTGCTGGTGGAGAAGCTGGCCAATCAGCAGGTCATCCAGGGCGCTGGTGACGCGCAGCCCGTGATGGCGGTCCGGGACGGCAGCGGCCAGCCCATCCTCGACGTGCTCCCCAACTTCGGGATGTCGGAGCTGGCGCTGATGATCTTCATCCTGCCCATCGCCATCAGCTGGTGGGCCAACTGGTATCCCGGCGCGGAGCCAGGCGGGGGGTCGTACATCGCGCAGCGCATGCTCGCGTCGAAGTCGGAGAAGGACTCGCTCGGCGGCACGCTGTTCTTCAACATCGCGCACTACGTGCTGCGTCCGTGGCCGTGGATCATCACGGCGCTCTGCTCGATCATCGTCTACCCCGACCTCGCGAGCATCAAGGCGGCGTTCCCTGCGGCCGATCCGTCGCTCATCGGACACGACTCGGCGTTTCCGGCCATGCTCAAGTTCCTGCCCGTGGGCTTCGTGGGGCTGATGATCGGTGGGCTGATCGCGGCGAACTCGTCGACGATCCTCACGCATCTCAACTGGGGGTCGTCGTACCTCGTGCACGACTTCTACCGGCGCTTCGTGAAGCGGGATGCACCCGATGGGCACTACGTGAACGCCGGCCGGCTGAGCACGATCCTGCTGTACGTGGTGGCGGCGCTGCTGAGCCTCACCATGAGCAGCGCGCAGCAGGCGTTCCAGGTGCTGCTGTCCATCGGCGCGGGCACGGGGCTGTTGTACATCGCGCGCTGGTTCTGGTGGCGCGTGTCGGCGTGGTGCGAGATCGTGGCGATGGGGATGTCGCTGGTCACGTCGCTGGCGGTACCGAAGCTGTTCCCAGACGCCGGCTTCGCGATGACGACCATCGTGCAGGTGGGTATCACGACGGTGGCGTGGCTGGTGACGGCCTTCGTGGGCCCGCAGACCGACCGGGCGACGCTCCTCGCCTTCGTGCGCAAGGTGAAGCCCGCGGGCCCGGGGTGGACGGCCGTGCGCGCCGAAGCCGGGGTGAGCGACGCCGAGGTGGCGCGCGAGAACGCCATCGGCGCGTCGCTGCTGGGCTGGGTGAGCGGCTGCGTGGTGATCTGGTCGTCGCTGTTCGCGATCGGCAACTTTCTGTACGCCGCCGGCGACCCGTCGCGTACGCCGACCGCGTGGATGCTCACGGGCGTGCTGGCGGTGAGCGGGTTCCTGCTGCTCGGCGTGACGCGGAAGCTGTGGGCGGAGAGCGGGAGCCGGTAACGGCGGCGGTGCCCACGGGGGTGACGCCGGGAGTGACAGCGGGGGTGACCGCGGATAACGGCGTCATGGGTCATGTCTGACGGCGTTATTGAACGTGCCGGAGACGTGCGGACGATCCGCGCGGTGACGGCCGTTAACAGTCCGCTCCCGACGGCGTCCAATGGGGTGAGCGGGCGCCGGGTGGGCGACCGCGACACTCAACCGGAAGGTTCTCATGACGCATTTCCGTTCCCGACTGCTGCTCGCGACCACCGTCGCGAGCCTGACCATTTCGGCCGTGGCCCAGGGGCAAGGGGCACCGCCGCGTCCTCGCGATGCGCAGCGCGATCCGCAGGGACCGGCTGGCATGATGCGCCGCGGGGGCGGACAGCTCGGCGGGCCGATGGGTCGCCGCGCCCCTGCCGGCGATGGGGCTGGATCCCGCGGTGCCCGTGGGCTGCGAGGCAATCCGGCGGCGATGCTGTTGCGTTTCCGCGCCCCACTGCAGCTCACCGATGATCAAGTGAAGAAGCTGGAGGCATTGCAG
>DCZC01000193.1:0-162 GCA_002331565.1 Gemmatimonas sp. UBA2094 | reverse complement strand
GGCATTGCAGGACGCGCCGGCCCCGGCGCCCAACGCGTCCGACATGCTCCGCGCCCGCGCCGATCTCCTCGACGCGACGCAGGGTGACGGCAACCTTGCGAAGGCGCGCGCGGCGCTCGACCGCATGAGCGCGTTGCGCAACGAGCGCGTGGTGGCGCGCCT
>DCZC01000107.1:6694-6890 GCA_002331565.1 Gemmatimonas sp. UBA2094 | reverse complement strand
GCGCGCGGGCCCGCCAACTCCTCACCGGTTACGGCGCCCGGCTCATCGCGGCCCGCCCCACGGCGGTGAACCTCGCGTGGGCCGTGGAGCGGATGCTGCGCCGCGCCACCGAGGTCGCCGACGCAGAGCTGGTGCAGGCCCTGCGCGTCGAGGCCGAATTGATCCGGCAAGACGATGTGCGCATGTGCGCCGAGAT
>DCZC01000107.1:6307-6489 GCA_002331565.1 Gemmatimonas sp. UBA2094 | reverse complement strand
CGACACGGCCTGCCTCTCATACAGGACGGCGCGCGGGTGCTCACGCACTGCAACGCGGGCGCCTTGGCCACGGCCGGCATGGGCACCGCGCTCGCTCCCATCTACGCGGCACACGCGGCAGGCCGCGTGGTCACCGTGTACGCCGACGAAACCCGCCCCCTGCGTCAGGGCGCGCGCCTCAC
>DCZC01000107.1:5831-5967 GCA_002331565.1 Gemmatimonas sp. UBA2094 | reverse complement strand
GCCCAGGCGCATCGCATCCCGTTCTACGTCGCCGCGCCCTGGAGCACCGTCGATCCCGCCACGGCCACGGGCGCCGATATCATCATCGAGCATCGCGAAGGCGACGAACTCGGTGAGCTGCCGCCCGGCGTGCCGG
>DCZC01000107.1:0-5650 GCA_002331565.1 Gemmatimonas sp. UBA2094 | reverse complement strand
GTGGAATCCGGCATTCGACGTGACGCCGCGCCACCTCGTCTCGGCATATCTCACCGACCGCGGTCTCGTTTCCCCACCCTTCGTGTAGGCAGCGTCCATGTCCGTCCTCGCCATCGATCAGGGTACCACCGGTACCACCTGTCTCGTCATCGCCCGCGATGGCCGCGTGGCCGGCCGCGCCTATCGCGAAATCACCCAGCATTATCCGGCGCCCGGATGGGTCGAGCACGATGCGCACGAGATTCTCGAGCGCACCCTCGATGCGGCGCGTGAGGCGATCGCCGCGGCACAGCGCGCCGGGGCCGAGGCGCCCCAGTGCATCGGCATCACCAATCAGCGCGAGACCGTCGTGCTGTGGGAGCGCGCCACGGGGCGTGCGGTGCACCGCGCCATCGTGTGGCAGGACCGCCGCACGGCCGACCGGTGTCGCGCGCTCGCCCCGCAGGCCGAGCGCATCGGTGCCCTCACCGGGCTCGTGACCGATCCCTATTTCAGTGCCACCAAGCTGGAGTGGCTGCTGGGGCAGGGAGACAATCTCGCCCGGGCCCGCCGCGGTGAACTGTGCGCGGGGACGATCGACAGTTGGCTGGTGTGGCACCTCACAGGCGGCACGGTGCACGCCACCGACCACACGAACGCGTCGCGCACCATGCTGTACGACATCCACGCGCGAGGCTGGAGCGACGAACTCACCGCGCTCTTCAACGTGCCGGCCGACGTGCTGCCCACCGTCGTGCCGTCGAGCGGCGAAATGGGCCGGTCGACCGTGGCGACGCTCGGCGTCTCGCTGCCCATCACGGGGATGGCGGGCGACCAGCAGGCGGCGCTGTTCGGTCAGGGTGGCTGGAGTCCGGGCGACGGCAAGAACACCTATGGCACCGGGGCATTTCTGCTGCTCAACACCGGCACGCACCAGCCGGCGCCGGGGTCGGGATTGCTCACTACCATCGCCTGCGACGAACGTGGGCGCCCCGTGTACGCGCTCGAAGCCTCCATCTTCATCGCCGGGGCGGCCGTCCAGTGGCTGCGCGACGGGCTGGGGATCATCGCACAGAGCAGCGAGACCGAGGCGTTGGCCCGGTCGCTCCCTTCCAATGAAGGGGTCTACTTCGTCCCGGCGCTGGTGGGGCTCGGCGCGCCGGACTGGGAGCCGAACGCCCGTGGCACCATCGTGGGACTCACGCGCGGGACAGGGCGGGCGCACGTCGCGCGCGCCGCGCTCGAGGCCATGGCCTTCGCCACCCGCGATGTGCTCGGCGACATGCGGGCTCAGGGGCAGGTGCCGTTCGACCGTCTCCGGGTCGACGGCGGCGCCACCGCCAACGACTGGCTGATGCAGTTCCAGGCCGACGTGCTGGGGGTGCCCGTGGACCGACCCGACATGGTCGAAACCACGGCGCTGGGCGCCGCGGGGCTGGCCGGACTGGCGGCCGGTGTGTGGGCGACCGGCGAGGAATTCCTCGCCAGCCGTCAGTTCACCCGGTTTTCCCCGTCGGAGCGCGGAACGGCTGCGGCGGCCGCGGCGTATGGAGGGTGGCGCCGCGCCGTCCGTGCGGCACTGGCCTGGGCGCGTGATGCGGAGGCCTAATTCCGAATAATCCGTTCGGAGATCGTGCCCTTTCCTGCCAGATGTAGTATTTTTGAGCGATACCCTCCCGACCTGACAGGACGGCGACCCCGTGAAAGCTCGTAACAAGTTCCTGCTCGGTGGTATGCTGGTGCTCGGCACCGCATCCTACCTCATGGCCAGCTCCATCGACGAGACGGCCACGTACTACCTCACACCCGGTGAACTCGCGGCGAAGGTGTCGGACAGTCCGCGCTTCGCCAAGAACGGCGTGAAGGTGGGCGCGCGGGTGGTGTCGGGCACCATCAAGCGCGATCCCGGTGGCCGTGAGCTCACGTTCGTGATGACGGACGGCAAGCAGCAATACCCCGTGCACTATCGGGGCGTGGCGCCGGATACGTTCACCGATGGGGTCGACATCGTCGTCGAGGGCCGCCTCGATGGGAACGGCGTGTTCCAGGCCACCACGCTGCTCGCCAAGTGCGCGTCGCGGTACGAAAACGCGCCCGGCCAGCCGGGGCAGCCCGGCCAGTACCCGCCGGGGGCCAAGCACCCCGACAACGTTCCCAAGGCGTAACGCCCGAAGCGTTTGCCGTACCCGCGGGCCTTCGTTCCGCGGGCGGTGCAGTGGTAACTCACGCGCCGGGCGCTTTCGGCGCCCGGCCTCCGCGCAATGCGCGAGGCGTCATGATTCTGGTTGGTGAGCTGTCGCTCTGGATCGCCCTGCTGATGGCGGCCTGGACGACCACGGTGTCTTTCGCAGGCGGCATGCAGGGCCGCCCTGATCTCATCAAGAGCGGCGAACGGGCCATGTACGCCACGTTCGGTTTCGTGCTGCTGGCGTCCATCGGGTTGTGGACCGCACTGTTCACGCACGACTTCTCGCTCAAGTTCGTCGCCTCGTTCACGAGCGCGAATCTGCCCAAGGTCTACCTGTTCACGGCGTTCTGGGCCGGACAGGAGGGCTCGCTGCTGTTCTGGGCGCTCATCATGACCATGTATGCGGCAATTGCGGTGTTCACCAACCGCAACCGCAACCGGGAGATGATGCCGTACGTCACCGGCACGCTCGGGGTGGTCGCGCTCTTCTTTCTCATGACGATGGCGTTCGCGGAGAATCCGTTCGAACGGCTCGACTGGGTGCCGCCCGATGGCCGCGGCATGAACCCGCAGCTGCAGAACCCGGGCATGGCGGCGCATCCGCCGATGCTCTATCTGGGGTACGTGGGCACCGCCATCCCGTTTGCCTTCGCGGTGGGCGCGCTCGTCACGCGTCAGCTCGATGCGCAGTGGCTCGGTGCCGTGCGTCGCTGGGCGCTCGTGAGCTGGTTCTTCCTCACCATCGGTATCACGCTCGGCATGTGGTGGGCGTACGTGGAGCTCGGCTGGGCCGGCTATTGGGCGTGGGATGCCGTGGAGAATTCGAGCTTCCTGCCGTGGCTCACGGTGACGGCGTTCCTGCACAGCATCATGATCCAGGAGAAGCGCGGCATGCTGCGCAAATGGAACGTGACGCTCGTCGTGCTGTCGTTCCTGCTCACCATCCTCGGCACGTTCATCACCCGCTCCGGCGTGATCGAGAGCGTGCATGCGTTCGCCCGGTCGCCCATCGGCAATTGGTTCCTCGGCTTCCTCGTCGTGGCCACGGTGCTCACCGCCTATCTGGTGAGCACGCGTCTCAACGATCTGCAGGCCAAGGCGGAGCTGGAAAGCATGGTGAGCCGAGAGGCCGCCTTTCTGTACAACAACCTCGTGCTGGTGGGCATCTGCTTCGCCACGCTCTGGGGCACGCTGTTCCCCATCCTGTCGGAATGGGTGAAGGGCGACAAGATCACGGTGGGGCCGCCGTTCTTCAACGCGGTGAACGGCCCCTTGGGCCTGCTGCTGCTCGCCTTGACCGGCATCGGCCCCCTCATCGCGTGGCGCCGCGCCTCCATCGCCAATCTGCAGCGTCAGTTTACCGCGCCGCTCGTCGCCGGCGTGGTGGTGTTCGTGGTGCTCTTCGCGTTGGGCATGCGTGACGTGTACGCGCTGGCGTCGTACCTGCTCGCCGGCTTCGTTTTCGGCACCATCATCCAGGAATTCGTGAAGGGCGTGGGCGCGCGTCGCCGCATGTACAGCGAAGGGTTCTTCGCCGCGTTCTTCCGCCTCATCGGCCGCAACCGCCGTCGCTACGGCGGCTACATCGTGCACTTCGGCGTGGTGGTGCTCTTCTGCGCCTTCGCCGGCCTCATGTTCAAGCGCGACGTCACGGCCACGCTCAAGACCGGTGAATCGGTGAAGGCCACCGATGCGTACGGGCACGAGTGGGTGTTCACGAGCCAGGGCATCTCGCAGGACAAGCAGCTCAACCGGTTCGTGACTGCGGTGACATTTGCGGTCACGCGCGATGGGCAGAACATGGGCCTGCTGTCGAGCGAAAAGCGTCAGCATGTGAATTCGCGCAACGAGCCCACGTTCGAGCCGTCTACCGAGGTGGGCATCCTCGAGTCGCCCAAGCAGGACGTGTACCTCGTCTTCACCGGCGCGGTCGATCGCGACACGGCGGCCGTGCACATCAACTTCAACCCGCTCGTGTGGTGGGTGTGGTTCGGTGGCATCATCATGGCGTTCGGCGGACTGATCGTGATGTGGCCGCAGGCGCAGAAGGCAGAGCGTGAGGGCGGCTACGTGGCGCAGATCCCCATGGGCCGCGAGATGGAGACGGCGGGAGCCGGCGCATGACGGCGTCACGCAATCCGCTCACCTCGCCAGTAGGGCAGTCGCGCCGCGCGTTCTTCGTACGGGCCACCGCGGTGGTCTCGGGTGTGGCGCTGCTCACACGCCGCGCGACGGCGCAGGATCCTTCCGCGGCCGCACTGCCTACGCAGAGCACGGCGGGGGGCGTGGAGATGACGTCGGACAACTACAAGCCGGTGTCGCGTCCACCCAAGCCGGGGGCCACGCCCGCGATGGACGCCAAGCAGCTCGAAGCGTTCGAACGCGAACTGGCGTGCCCGTGCCCCTGCACGCTCGACATTTACACCTGCCGCACCACCGACTTCACCTGTGGCATCTCGCCGGCGGTGCATGGCGACATCCAGCGGCTCGTCGACGGTGGCTACACCGGCGCCGAGATCATGGAAGCGCTCACGGGCACGTACGGTGACTTCATCCTCAACGCCCCACGCAAGGAAGGCTTCAGCCTCGTGGCGTGGTTTGCGCCGTTCGCCGCCGTGGCGATCGGCGCGGTGGGGATCGGGGCCTTGCTCCGCAGCTGGCGCGTGAATGCCACGTCGGCCGCGGCGGCACGCCCGGTACAACCCGCCGTGGCGGTCGATGGCCGTAGTGGTGATGCCACCCCGGAAGAACTTGCGCGCCTCGAGGCTGCGCTTCGAGAGGACAGTTGATGGCGCTCCCTGAAGGCGGTGTCCCTCTGGTGGTGGGCACGGCGCTCGCACTCGGCGCGCTCACACTGGTGCTCTCACCGTTGCTCGGCGCTGTCGATGAAAGCCCGCGTGAGATCCCGCGGGAAACACCGGCCGCGCGCAAGGCGCGCGAACGCGAACTGGCCAACACGGCCGTCGATGCCCTGCGTGAGATCGAGTTCGATCGCGAGACCGGGAAGTTGAGCGATACGGACTACGCAGAGCTCAAGCAGCGCTATACACGTGAAGCGCTCGCCGAGCTGCGTGCGGCGGATGCGGCGGCAGCCACCAGTGCGGGAGGCGCACCGGTACGGCCGTCAGCCACAGCGGTGGACGATGCGGTGGAAGCGGCCATTCAGCGCGCACGCAGCATGCAGAAGCAGTGTGGCGTCTGCGGTCCGCGCCCCGAGCCCGATGCCACGTATTGCTCGAGCTGCGGCCGCTATCTGCCGGAACAGTGCGGCACCTGCGGGGAGCGCGTCGATCTGGTGGGCTCGCGATTCTGCAGCGGGTGCGGTACCCATCTCGCAGCCGCCTGAACGGACGGATCAGTCCCCGGGCAGGTCCGACAGTTCGAACAAATCGTAGCCGTCGACTCGAGCGGCGGCCGCTCCAATGAGCGTGCCGCCGGCACGCTCCGCGATGCGACGCCCAACCGGTGTGGCCGCCGCCAGCA
>DCZC01000085.1:20242-20514 GCA_002331565.1 Gemmatimonas sp. UBA2094 | reverse complement strand
CCCCGACCCGGCCGGCCGCCGCGGGCAGCCGGGCCGGAAGCACGAGCCGAGACGGGGCAGCCGCGGACGCCGCCGAGCGAGACGGGGCGGGGGCCGGTGGCGGGGGCGCCGGAGTGAGCGCCGGGCCGCCACAGGCGGCCAACGTCAGCAGCGCAGTGATCCAACCGTTCCGCCGCCGCATTGGCGCGTCGGAAGAAGACTCGACACCCACCACTCGTCACCCGGAACTGTAGTAAACGGATACCACCGGCCTGTAAGCCGGGTTCTGTCGG
>DCZC01000085.1:19903-20031 GCA_002331565.1 Gemmatimonas sp. UBA2094 | reverse complement strand
ACCGGACGGTCATTCCTCTCGGCGTACCGTCACCGGTACGCTCCAGCAGCCTACCCGCGGTTCGCCGAGTATGCCCGAAGGCACGTCGACGTGGTCGAGACGAGCCGTCTCTCACCGCCTATTTGGCC
>DCZC01000085.1:0-19621 GCA_002331565.1 Gemmatimonas sp. UBA2094 | reverse complement strand
CGGTTTGCTTTCTGTTGCACTGTCCGTCACGTGCCGCTCGCGCAACACGCGCCCAGGTGTTACCTGGCGACCTGCCCTGTGGAGCCCGGACTTTCCTCGGAGCAAAGGCGCGACCACGGGGGTCCGTCCCTTCACTTCGCGACCGTCCGGCCGGTGGTATCCGTTGCCGCAATATAGCGCGGTTTCCGCTCCGACCCCCGTGTCATCGAAATCCGGCACCACGGTGACGCGTGAATGACAGAGGGCCGTAGCGTCGTGGCGCTCATCACGACTCGATCACCACGTGTGGAGGATGCCGATGTCCACGACCCGTTCAGGAGGGCCAGGAAGCGCCGCGGTCGTCACGTTCGTCACGCCCATGGAGCGTCAGCGGCTCGACGCACTGACGAGCGGCAGCTGCGTGGCCGTACACCGCGAAAATCTCGAGCAGGTGCTGCAGGACCTGCGAACCAATCGCGTCTCCGCCGTCATCGTATCGGTGTCGCGGTACCAGCAGCAATACGCACCGTCGGTGGCACGCATGGTGCGTGAATTTCCGCGGGTCCCCGCCGTCGCGCTGCTCACCAGCACCGAGTCGCGGGCCACGGCCGCGCTGCTGTCGCTCGGTGAACACGGGGTGCGGACGCTGGTGGATGCACGTGAGCCCGCCGGCTGGCGCACCCTGCGCACCCTCGTGTCCAGCGGCCCGCCAGATATCGACGCGAAGGCCATCCGCGCCATTCGCGACGATCTCGACGACGCGTCCGCGCCGACGATGCGATTTTTCGACACGCTGTTCACGATGCCGCGCAGCATGACCACGGTCCTCGAATTCGCGCGGCATCTTGCGGTGGTACCCACCACGTTCGTGAGTCGCTTCGTGCGACAGGGCGTGCCGACCCCCAAGCGCTATCTGGCGGCGGCGCGTCTGGTGCGTGCGGCCCACCTGCTGGAGAATCCGGGGTACAGCATCACACAGGTCGCGTTTCTCATGGAGTACTCGTCGCCGCAGAGTTTCTCGCGCCATGTCTCCGGCGTGCTGCAGCTCGGAGCCGCCGAATTCCGCCGGGCGCACACGGGAGACAGCATGTTGCGACTCATGCGCGAAACGCTCGTGCTGCCGTATCGTGAGCGGTTCCGCGATTTCGACCCGTTCACGTCGCCCCCCCAGTGGATGGTGCGCACCGGGCGATCGTGACGACGTGCGGTGTCGCCGCGCTACGCGATCAACGGCATCAACTGCGCTGCCGTGACGAGGCTGATCACCGCGAGTCCGGCCGCCTCGAGGGTTTCTCGGCCGCCTTCCTGGCGGTCCACCAGAGCGAGCACACCGAGGACGTCTCCGCCGCCGGCGCGGATGGCCTGGACGGCCTTGAGCGCGGAGCCGCCCGTGGTGATCACGTCTTCCACCACGACCACCCTGTCGCCGGGGAGGAAGGCGCCTTCGATGAGCTTCCCGGTGCCGTGTTGCTTCGCTTCCTTGCGAACGGTAAAGCTCCGAACCATCTCCCCCTCCCCGCGCTCTGCCGCGAGGGCGCTGGCGTGCGCGATGGCGTACGAGATGGGATCGGCGCCCAGGGTCAGGCCGCCAACGGCATCGACGGGCCATCCGCTCTCCCGGAGGGCGGCGAGCGCCACGCGGCCGATGAGCAGCTGGCCTTCGGGGTGCATGGTGGTGAGGCGGCAGTCCACGTACAGCGTGGAGCGGCGGCCGGATGCCAGCACGAAATCGCCCCGCTTGGCCGAGCGGTCGGCCAACAGGGCGATCAGGCGGGCAGTCATCGGATCGGTGGTATCAGGCGAAGCAGTCAACGTCCGAACAGTCCCTTCATCTTGCCGAAAAGGCCGCCCTCTTTCCGCTCGGCGTCCAACGCGCTGCTGGCCGAGGGAGTCGAGCCGGGGGTGGCGGTGGATGTGGAGGCCATCTCGAAGGCCTCGGCGAATACCTGTACCGACGGATAGCGCTCGGCCGGGGCTTTGGAAAGCGCCTTCATCACCACCGTTTCAACGGGGGCGGGGAAGGCGAGCCCAGTCTTGGCCTTGTTGAGCGCCACCGGCGGCTGCGTGAGCAATTGTGAGAAGAGCTCACGCGGCGACTTGCCCGTGTAGGGGAGGCACCCCGACAGCAGGAAATAGGCGATCGTCGCCAACGAGTACTGGTCGGCCGCGGGACCCACCAGTTCGCCGGAGAGCGCTTCGGGCGCCACGTACATGAGCGTACCCACGAAGAACCCGGCCCGGGTGAGGCGCTGGTCGGGGGTCGCCTCGGTGTCGGCCGCGATGCCGAAGTCGAGCAGCTTGATGTGCCGGGTCGCCGGATCGTACATGATGTTCTCCGGCTTCAGATCGCGGTGTACGATCCCGACGTCGTGGGCAGCCTGTACCGCTCCGCAGATCTGCGACATGATCGCCGCCACTTCCTTGCAGGGCAGCGGACCGCTCTTTTCCACGTACTTGTCGAGAATCTCCCCACCCGCCCATTCGATCGCCAGATAGTAGCGATCGGTGTCCGACTGCCCGTAGTCTAGGGTGCGAACGATGTTCGGGTGTTCTACGCGGGTGCCGAATTGCGCCTCGCGCAGAAATCGCGCTACCGCCGTCTTGTCGTGCTGCAGCTTTTCTCGCAGCACCTTCAGGGCGACGGTGCCATGTGCGGGGTGATCGGCGCGGAAGACCGTGGCGGTCCCGCCTTCACCGACTTTCCCGCGCACCGTATACTCGGCCAACGTCGTCCCGACTAGCGTCTCGATAGCCACAGGGCGAACGTAACGCCGTCCAGCAGTCGCAGCAAGACAATCTTCAGGAACGTGTCGTACCCTTTGGACTATCAGTCATTCATGACACGGAAGCTGCTTCCGCATCCCGTTGTCGGGACATTCGTTCTCGCTGCCGCTGCCGCTCTGTTCGCTACGGGGTGCGCATCGTCGCGCCCCGTGGGAGCAGGCTCATCCGTCGCGACGCCAGGACAACCCGGAGCCCCCGGTGTCGCCGCCATCGGTGCGCCGGCAGAGATGGCGCGACTCTATCGCAGCATGGGCCTCGTGGCAGGCGCCGGAGCGATGCCTTTTACCGCGTCGGTGAGTTTCCTGCGCGCGCCCACGGCCGACAGCACGCTCACGCTGCTCGCGCTGTCGCTGCCGTCGCGCGCGCTCGGCTTCGCCCGCGAAGGTGAGCGCTACGCTGCGGCCTACGTGGCGCGCGTGCAGCTCCGGCAGGGCGTCACGGTGGTGCGCAGCATCGAAGCCACCGAACAGGTGCGCGTTCCCACCTTCCGCGAAACGTCGCGCACCGACGAAAGCATCATCTGGCAGCAGTTTCTGCGCCTCGCGCCGGGGCGCTACACGCTCACCGTGAGCGTGAAGGACGAATCGAGCATTCGCGCGTCCACCGAAGAGGTGACGCTCGAGGTGCCCCGTCTCGTCGCCGACGGATTCCCGTCGCCGGTGCCGGTGTACGAGGCCATTCCGCGTCAGGTGGCCGATTCGCTGCCGCGACTGCTCGCCCGTCCCCGCGCCACGTTCGTGTACGGCGTCGATTCACTGGTGCCGCTGTACATCGACGGAGCCGCGGCCGGCGCGCCGTCGGAGGTGCGCGTGCGCGTCTTTGGCGACGGCGACATCGTGGGGCTCGACAGTGTCGTGCAACTTCCCCTGCGCGGCGGCTCGCGCAGCACGACCATCGGCATTCCGGTGAACCGGTTGCCGGTGGGGATCAACAGCGTGCAGATCACCGGCGCGGGACGCCCCGACACGGCCCGCACGCGGGTACTCGTGACGCTGGGCGAAGATGTCCCCATCGGCACGTTCGACGAGATGATCACCTACCTGCGCTGGTTCACCACGCCCGACCGGCTCAAGGAGCTGCGCGACGCCGACCTGTCGGGGCGCGCCGCCGCGTGGACGGCGTTTCTCAAGGCCACCGATCCCGTCCCCGGGACGGCTGAACATGAGGGGCTACGCGATTACTTTGCCCGTATCCGCGCCGCCAACATCCGCTTCCGCGATGATGCCGTCGCCGGATGGCAATCGGATCGCGGCACCGCGTTCGTGGCGCTCGGCGATCCCGACAACATCATCGACACCGGGTTGCTCAATCCCAATGAGCGCGTGCGCCAGCAGATCTGGGAATATCGCGAGCTGCGCGTGCAGCTCCTCTTCATCGACCAGACCGGCTTTGGCCGCTGGCGCATCGCCCCGCAAAGCCGCGGCGATCTCGACGCGGCCATCCGCCGCAAGCTCGACAACGCGAGCAGCCGCTGATCGCGCCCTGACGGCGGGTGGACACCGTGGAGGTCATCGTGGCTGAGGTCTCCCGGCCGCCGGCACCGCGCCTCTTTCTCGTCGACGGGTACGCGCTGATCTATCGCGCGTTCTTCGCGCTCATGCAGCGCCCGCTCACCACGAGCCGCGGCGAGAATACCAGCATCGCCTGGGGCGTGGCGAACTTCCTCAAGCGCCTGCTCAACACGCACAAGCCGGAGCTGCTGGCGTGGGTGCACGACAGCGGGGCCACGTTCCGCGACGAGCTGTACCCCGACTACAAGGCCACGCGCGAGAAGCTCGCCGACGACCTGCAGGCCGATTTCGATCAGGGGCTCGAGCGGGTGCTGCAGTTGCTCGCCGCGTACGACATCCCCGTGCTCACCGCCGAGGGCTTCGAGGCCGACGATGTGATCGGGACGATGGCGAAGAAGGGTGTCGAGGCCGGATACAACGTGGTGATCGTGTCGGGGGACAAGGACTTCCAGCAGCTCGTGCGCCCCGGCGTGTGGCTGCTCAACCCCGGTCGTGGCGGCCCGGCCAGTGTCGAAGAGAACTGGGTGGGCGTGGAGAACGCGAGCGACCGCCTCGGTGTGCCACCGGAGCGCGTCATCGACTACCTCGCGATCGTCGGTGACAGCAGCGACAACGTGCCGGGCGTGAAGGGGATCGGCGAGAAGGGGGCCATCGAGCTGATCACCCAGTTCGGCCCGCTTGAGAACATCATCGCGCACGCGAACGAGATCACCAAGAAGCGTCCGCGTGAGGCCCTGCTGCAGTACGAAGCCGATGCGCGCCTGTCCAAGCAGCTCGTCACGATTCACTGCGACGTACCGATCGAGCTCGACACCGACACACTTCGCGTCAATGCCCCCAACACCGATGCGCTGCGCGCGCTCTATCTCGACCTCGAGTTCACGAGTCTCCTGAAGGACGTGGGGGGCGGCCCCATATCAGGCGGTCCTGCCGCCGTGCCGCGCCCAGTGACAGACGCGCCGGGTGTACCGACGACGCCTCGCTCCTCGTCGTCGTCGGTACGTCCTGCCCCGCTCGGCGTGGTGGAAAGCACGAGCGGTGTGCCGGTACTGGCCGATGCCCGCTACACCACCGTGGACACGCTCGATGCGCTGACCACCCTGTTGCAGCGCGTGCGCGAGGTGCCGTACATCGCCATCGACACCGAGACCATCACCGACGCCGACGCGCCGCATGCGGTGGACGCGATGCGTGCGCATCTCGTGGGTCTGTCCATCGCCGTCGCTCCCGGCGAGGCGTACTATCTCCCGTTCCGGCACCGCCGTGACGATGGCGGCGGCAACCTCGCGCTGTTGAGTGGGGAGGCGGGCATCGCCGGCCGACGCATCAATGCGGGCGTGCCCGAACCGGTGAATCTTCCGGCGTTCGACAGCGCAGAAATCGCCCCGTTGCGGGCGATTCTCGAAGACGCAGGGGTGAAGAAGATCGCGCAGAACGCGAAGTACGATGTGCTCGTCCTGCGCGGTGCGGGAGTGCGGGTGGCCGGCCTCGAGTTCGACACCATGCTCGCCAGCTACGTGCTCGATCCGGGGCGTCGCAGCCATGGGCTCGATCTGCTCGCGCTCGAGTTCCTGGGGCACACCATGACCGCGTACGAGCAGCTGTGCGGCAAGGGCAAGACACAGCTGCCGTTCGATGCCGTGCCGGTGGATGCCGCGCGCGACTATTCGTGCGAGGATGTGGACGTCACCATGCGGTTGCGTCTGGTTTTCGAGCCGTTGCTCGCCGCGCACGAAATGCTGGCGTTGCTGCAGGAGATGGAAGTGCCGCTCGTGTCGGTGCTCGCCGACATGGAGTACGAAGGCATCGCCATCGATCTCGCATGGTTCGAAAGTCTCAAGACGCGCTTTGCCGCCGAACGCGGGCGCGTGGAGCAGGCCATCTACGCCGAGGCGGGGCACGAGTTCAACATCAACTCGAACCCGCAGCTGCGCGTGGTGCTGTTCGAGGAGCTCGGGTTGCCGGTGAAGAAGAAGACGGCGACAGGCCCGAGCACCGACGCGAGTGTGCTGCAGGAGCTTGCGGAGGAGGGGCATACGCTGCCCACGCTGCTCATGGAGTACCGGGAGATCTTCAAGCTCGAAGGCACCTACATCGATGCGCTGCCGCGTCTCGTGCACCCGCGTGATCACCGGTTGCACACGAGCTACAACCAGACGGTCGCGGCGACGGGCCGGCTATCGAGTTCCGACCCCAACCTGCAGAACATTCCGTCGCGACGTGAGCTGGGACGCGAGATCCGTCGCGGGTTCGTGCCGCGTAGTGGGTGGCGCCTGCTGAGCGCCGACTACTCGCAGATCGAGCTGCGGCTGTTGGCGCACCTCAGCGCCGATCCGGCGTTCGTGCAGGCCTTCAAGGCCGGCGGCGACATTCACAAGCAGACGGCGGCGATCATCTTCGGTGTGCCGCTGGCCGACGTGAACGGCGAGATGCGCGCGCGGGCAAAGACGATCAACTTCGCAACGATCTACGGTCAGGGTGCGCACGCGCTGTCGCGTCAGCTGCGCATCACACACGCCGAGGCGAAGGACTTCATCGACACGTATTTCGAGCGCTTCGCCGGCGTGAAGGGCTTTCTCGACCGGTGTGTGGTGGAGGCCAAGAAGAAGGGCTATGTGGAGACGTTGTTCAAACGCCGTCGCTATATCCCGGAGCTCAAGGAGCGGAACTTCAACATCCGGGCGTTCGGAGAACGGGTGGCGGCGAATGCGCCCATCCAGGGGTCGGCGGCGGACCTCATCAAGATCGCGATGATCCGGGTGCACGAGGCGCTGGCGGCCGAGCGGTTGGCCTCCCGCATGCTTCTGCAGGTGCACGATGAACTGGTGTTCGAACTGCCGCCGGAGGAAGAGGGGGCGCTGAGGGCGCTGGTGAAGCGGGAAATGGAGGGGGCTGCTGCGCTCGACGTTCCCCTGCTCGTGGAGATGGGAATGGGGGCCGACTGGGTCGCGGCGAAGTCCTGATTACGGCAGACCAAAGGCCTTGCATCCCGTGCCGCAACTGCCGCCCATCGTGCAGGACCCCGACCCCCTTCGGCGCCAGCAGCGTCTGCGGGAGCTCAATTGGTCTGCCGAGTGCCGCGAGTTCGACAAACGGCGTGACGGCATGATTCACGCGATGGATGGCGGCCTCTGGCTGCACCGCCACGTGTGGAAGGGCGAACCGCTGGTGCATCTGGTAAGCACGGACCGCGCGCGCCTGGTGAGCTACGGTGTCGCGCTGGGACTCGCGGAGAAGCGGCTGCAGTACAAGCCGCTCAAGGACCCGCGCACCGAACAGCGCCGCGAAGCCTGGCATTGGGACCTCGGTGGGCCCGTGTACCCACCGCCCGACGTGCGACTGCTCGCGGTTCCGTCGCTGGGAGAATGGGAGAAACGGGGGAGCTGAAATTGGCCCAATTTCAGTTCCCCCCTTTTCCCCGGTTCTCCCCCGTTACGACAACACGGCGCGCTCGAGTGCTCCCGCTTCGCGGCGGAGCAGGTCGGCTTCGGCCAGCAGGGCGCGCTGCAGTTCGGGTTCGCGACGGAAGGTGAAGTAGGCCCGCATGCGCGCGCGGGCGCGTCGGGTGCGATCACCGTAGCGCAAGTCGTTGCTGGCCGACGGGACGAGCGTGAGCAGGAAGGCCAGCGCCCACCACGGGCCGGCGAGCCACCCCACCACGGCCGTTTGCACGGCGTAGGCGCCGAGCACGAGGACGAGGCCCGCCAGGAGCGTGTTCATCGCCGGTTCGTCGCGTGACGTGACGTTGCGCAGGGCGAGGGCACGGGCGAGCTGAATGGGTACGAAGTGGGTGAGCCGTCCCCAGACGCCCACCGGCGCCAACACCGCGGCCAGCAGCAATTCGCGCATGGCGAAGCGGAAGCCCGCTGTGCCGTGTGCGCTGATGCCGATGTCGTGCACATCGAGTCGCCGCGTGTCCAGTTGCGCGCGGAAATCGCGTACGCGTTGTTCGAATACCGTGGCGCGCGCGTCGAGGGCGGCATCCTGCTGTTGGCGCAGGGCGCTGTGTGCGCGGTCGAGCCGCCGCACCACGGCGAGCGTAGTGCCCAGCGACGTGTCGTCGTCGCCGAGTGTCGGCGTGGGTTCGAGCAGCGCAGCCATGGTGTGGCCCACGGTCTGCAGCCGCTCCGCGTCTTCGGCAGAATCGAAGTTGAGTGTGACCGCGCGCAGCCGCTCGCTCACGATGTCAGTGAAGGTCTGCACCTGCACATTCGCCGCAATGAGCGCATCCACCTCGACGGGTTCGCCCACCTGCACCAGCACGCGGGAGCGCGGCTGCTCCTTGCGCTCGAAGAGCAGGCCCATGGGCACGATGCGGATGCCGCGCACGCCGTACTGTTGCGCGGCGTGCATCGCCATGCGCGCGAGGCCCGTGCGCAGTGGTGCGAGCGTCGGATCATCGTGGCTCTTCCCCTCGGGGAAGATGACGATGGCGGCCCCGCGTGCCAGCGCCTGTGCGACGGCGTCGAAGCTCGCCGCATTGCGTGTGGGATCGGTCGCCGCGTGACTGCCGGCCTTGGCTTCATCGGTCGCCCGGCGAAGTGGCACCACACCCGCGCGCGCGAGAAAGCGCGCCACGAGCGGGTTGGCGAAGATGGTGGCCTTGGCGGTGAAGCCGACCTGACGAGGCAGGCACGCACCGATGACCAGGGCATCGACCAGCGCGTTCGGGTGATTCACCGCGAGAAAGACCGGGCCCTCCCGCGGGACGCGCTCGAGCCCGGTGGTGGTGATGCGGCGGTAGTACCAGCGCAACGCCACCTGCACGACGGGCTTGAGCAGCGGGTAGATCACGTTCGCCCGTGGCGACTCAGATGGCGTGCGTGCGGGCGTCGGCTTCGCGCGCCATGCGTTCGCCGTCCTGGATGTTCACGCGCATCAGCATGGCGCCTCCCACCACGAAGAACGCGATAACCCACAGGATCGCGCTGCGCGAGCTGCCCGTGCTGCTCACGGCGATGCCGAACACCGCCGGACCGAGGATGCCGCCGAACTTCTCGAAGACGCTGTAGAAACCGAAGAACTCACCGCTCTTGTGCTTGGGCACCATGCTCGCGAAGAGTGACCGGCTGAGCGCCTGCGTGCCGCCTTGCACTGTGGCCACCATCACGGCGAGGACATAGAACTCCGTCACGGTGTGGATGGTGTAGGCGTAGATGCAGATCCCCGTGTAGATCACGAGGCCCAGCAGAATGGACAGTTTGGTGCCCAGCTTCGACGCGAGTGTTCCGAAGAGAAACGCGAACGGAATCCCGACGAACTGCACGATGAGAATCGCGGTGATGAGGTCGGCGCGCGGCAGGCCCAACTCCTCGCCGAACACCGCGGCCATGCGCACGATGGTCTGGATGCCGTCGTTGTAGACGGTGAAGGCGAGCATGGTGAGGAACGCCTGCTTGTAGAGACGCAGCTCGCGCAAGGTCTCTCCCAGCCGCGAGAAGGCGACGGCGAACGGATTGCCCGTCGGGAGTTCGTCGTTCTCGATGACGCGCGGCGGCTCTGGAACCCCCCGCAGCGTGGGGAGGCTGAAGAGCAGCCACCACACACCCACGCTCACGAAGGCGAGACGCGCCGGCAGTGTGGCCTGCGCCGGTGAGAGAGTGTCACCCGTCGGCAGGCCGATGAGGCCGGGGTTGCTGATCCATGCCAGATTGATGGCCAGCAACAGCCCGCCACCGATGTAGCCCATCGCGTAGGCGCCGGTGCTCACGCGATCGATTTCGTCTTCGCTGGCGATGTGTGGCAGCAGCGATTCGTAGAACGTCATGCTCCCCGTGGCGCCGGCGAGCGACAACACGAACAGCGTGCTGGCCAGCAGAATCTGCCCCTGCATGATGAAGTACATGCCCATGGTGCTGAACACGCCGAGCAGCATGAACACGGCCATGAAGCGCTTCTTCGCCGACCGGTAGTCGGCCATGGCGCCAAGGATGGGCGAGAGGACGGCGATGAGAATCGCCCCAGCCGTGTTGGCCCACGAGTACCACGCGGTGGCTTCCGGCTTCGACATCTCCGATCCCGCCACGGAGATGAAGTAGATGGGAAACACGGCGGTGGTGATCACCGTCTGCATGGCCGACACGGCCCAGTCGTACATGGCCCAGGCCCGCAGTTCGGGACGGTGCAGGCCGAGTGCGTTGAGCAGCCCGTTGGGTTTGGTGGCGATGGCGGGTGAGGTCACGAGGTCGCAGTCCGGGAATCGGGTGGGCGCGGGATCCGCGTAATGCTCTGGGACGGCATGGTCGCTGTCCAGTCTGTCGCGTGCCATACTTCTTTCATGACCCTTCATCTCACGGTGTGCGGGAGACGGCTCCGCTGGTGCCTGGTCACGGTATCGGCGTTGTGGTTCGCGGCCTGTGACCGCTCCTCGTCGGCTCGTGGCGGGGACTCGGCGGCGGGCGCCACCGGGACCGCCCGCCCCGACGGCATGGCGTCGTCGGTGAGCGCCAGCGGCTGGGACCTGGCCGCGGGTCCGTTCGTCGTGCTCCCCACGGTGGATGGTGGCATGGTGGCCGGGTCGCTGCTGCTTCCCGACGTGGCCGACAGCGCGGTGGGAGACACCACCGGTGTTGGCGCACTGCTGGGCGATGGCCGGCTGGACCTGTTTTCGCGCGGTGGTCGCGTCAACGTGGTGCGGCTGTCGGTGGAAATCGCTCCGCCGGTGGACGCGGGGTGCACGGCATGGCCGGTCGCGCGCCTCGCGGCGGACGCGGGCGCCACCATCCAACCCTGGACCGCCGCGTTCAGCGCCGGTCGCGTGACCGCCATTCCGCTCGACTCCATAGAAGGCATGGCACCGCGTGACTCGGCCGCCCTGGCTGCCAATCTCACGCGTCTTGCGTCACGACTTCCCGATGATTCGAGTGCGACGTTCCGCGGGCTGCCCCTCGTGGTGTTGCGCGCGTGGCGCGCCCGCGAGAACGACAGCGCGTTCGTGGTAGCCGTGCTCGCGCGGCGTGTGAATCAGGAAGACGATCCGAAGGAAGAACGGCTCGTGATGGTGGTGGATGCGCCGGGCCCGGATGTCGCCTCGTGGCGTGTGGGGTGGCACGAGCGGGCGGCGGGGCACGAGGAGGAGCTCGTGGTGGCCGAGCCGTTGCTGGCCTTCCGCGCGATCGGTGCAAGCGAGGTGCGCCTGCTCTTCGGTCGTGATGACGGTGTGGCGCTGGGCGCGGCGGTGCTCTCGCGTCGCGGGGGCACATGGACGGTACTGTGGGAGAGTGCAATTGCGGGGTGTGGGTAACTCCGCAGCTGCAACAGCGCGGGTGCGATGGACCGGTGGGAGGCGGGCGGTGGGAGTCGGGTGTTCGGAGTGTTTCGCTCTTCGGACGTCGGGCGCTGGTGTTGCACCAACCCCAAACCCCAAACGCCCGCCTCCCGCCCCCAGCCGGTACCAGCCGAGCGTATTCCCGGCTTCGTTCTCGCGTTTCCCGCACGCGTTCTCGCCGTTCCGCAAGCCCTCCAAATCCGCTCCCGGCGCGCGTAGTATCCGCGCCTATGACTGCTCCCGCCTCCGAGACACTCGCCCCCGCCCTCATGGCGCGCGTGGCGACCGAATTGTCGCTCAACCTGCAGCAGGTTCAGCGAACCCTTGCCCTCTTCGCCGAGGGGGCCACGCTCCCCTTCATCGCGCGCTACCGCAAGGAAATGACCGGCGGGCTCGACGAAGTGCAGCTGCGCGATGTGCGTGAGCGCGCCGAGTATCTGGGGGAAATGGAAGATCGTCGTGCCGCGATCATCAAGAGCATCGACGAGCAGGGCAAGCTCGACGACACGCTCAAGGCCGCCATCATGGCGGCAGACACGAAGCAGGCGCTCGAAGACCTGTACCTGCCCTTCAAGCCGAAGCGTCGCACGCGCGCGATGATCGCGCGGGAACGCGGGCTTGGCCCTCTGGCCGAGCTGCTGTCGGAGGGCGGTGTCGACGATGCCTCGGCGTTGGTGAAGGCGGCCGAGTTCGTGCTGCCGGAGGCTGACGGCACACCGAGCGAGGTGCCCACCGCGGAGGCGGCGCTGCAGGGTGCGCGCGACATCCTGGCCGAACAGATCGCCGAGGATGCCGTGATCCGCGGCTGGGTGCGTGAAATCACGCGCGCCAAGGGTGTGGTGAAGAGCAGCGTGATCGCCGAGAAGAAGCACGACGAATCGAAGTTCAAGGATTACTTCGAATTCTCCGAATCGTTGGGCACCATTCCCAGCCACCGGATGCTTGCCATCCGTCGCGGCGAAACCGAAGGCGAACTGCTCTGGCGCATCGAGGCGCCGGTGGAGGAGATCAACGCGCGCCTGCTCGACGAAGCGGGAGCGGGCAAGAATGCGCGGCAGCAGTACACGCTCGTGTGCGCCGACGCGTACAAGCGGCTGCTGTCGCCGGCCATCGAAGTGGAACTGCGCGTGGAACTCAAGACGCGCGCCGACGACGAGGCCATCACCATCTTCGGCCGCAACCTCGAACAGCTGCTGCTGGCGAGTCCCGCGGGCGAGAAGAAGGTGATTGGCCTCGACCCCGGATTCCGCACCGGCGTGAAAGTGGCGGTGGTGAGCGCGACGGGGGCGCTCGTGCACACCGACACGCTGTATCTGCACCAGGAAGACCGGTTCGCCGGCGCCGTGCGCGCGCTGGTGACTCGCTTCATGCCCGAACTCATCGCCATCGGCAACGGCACCGCGAGCCGTGAGACGGAAACGCTCACCAAGGCGGCGCTGCGCGAGATGGACGCCCCGCGTCCGCAGGTGGTCGTGGTTAACGAGGCCGGTGCCTCCGTGTACAGCGCAAGCGATCTCGCCCGCTCGGAATTCCCGGAGCTCGATGTGTCGTTGCGCGGCGCGGTGAGCATCGCGCGCCGCCTGCAGGATCCGCTCGCCGAGCTCGTGAAGATCGACCCCAAGAGTATCGGTGTGGGGCAGTATCAGCACGACGTGAACCAGACGAAGCTCAAGCAGCGTCTCGACGAGACCGTGGAAAGCGCCGTGAACCGTGTGGGCGTGGAGATCAACACGGCATCGCCCGCTCTGCTTGGCTACGTGGCCGGTATCGGCCCGAGCCTCGCGCAGGCCATCGTGTCGCTGCGTGACAGCAAGGGCGGCTTCCAGAGCCGCCACGATCTCAAGGATGTGCCGCGACTCGGCGCGAAGGCTTTCGAACAGGCCGCCGGCTTCCTTCGCGTACGCGGCGGTGCGCATCCGCTCGATGCGAGCGCGGTGCACCCCGAGCGATACGCGCTGGTGGAGCGCATGGCGCAGGATCTCGGGGTGAACGTGGCGGAGTTCATCGCCAACGATGCGCTGGTCGACAGGATCGACCTGCGGAAATACGTGAGCGGCGATGTGGGTATGCCCACGCTCGTCGATATCGCGGCCGAGCTCAAGAAGCCAGGCCGTGACCCGCGCGCCGCCTTCGAGCCGCCCGCCTTCCGCGAGGATATTCAGAAGCCCAGCGATCTGTTGCCGGGCATGGTGCTGGAAGGCGTGGTGACGAACATCGTGGCGTTTGGCGTGTTCGTGGATATCGGCGTGCATCAGGATGGTCTCGTGCACGTGAGCCAGTTGGCCGATCGCTACGTGAAGGATCCGAACGACGTGGTGAAGGTGGGGATGAAGGTGAAGGTCACCGTGCAGAGCGTGGATCTGCCGCGCAATCGCATCGCGCTCAGCATGCGCAGCGACGGCGGCATGGGGCCGAAAGCCGGCAGCGCCGAAGGCGGGACGCGCAGGGACGTGGAGCAGAACAATCGTGAGACGCGGCAGAACACCGGCCAACGCGCCCCCCTCAAGGGTGGCTTCAAGCCTGCCGCGAAGCCGTTCGTGCCGGCCAAGGGCGCGGTGGCGCCGAACGGAATTCGGTTCAAGTAAGGATGGAGTGAAAGCCGTGGTCATTTGGGGCGCAATTGGCTATGCTGCAGATTCGCCTTTTGCGCCGGTGTTTTCCGGTGAGCGTGGTTGGCAACGAGCCTCCCGATCGTGATTTCTCTGCAGCGGCTGACAGACCGATGACGGCGCCGGGTGGTCCGGACGCGCCGTGGAAAGTGGCGCTCGAGCAGGTGGCGCGCGCGCAGGGGGCGAACACCCCGGCGGCTCCGGTGTCGCGGGTCCCGTCGCTCCCTGCCGATCGCCGCATCGTCTATCTCGTCCATCTGGCCATGCCGACGGGATCGCCGGGCGTGCAGGTGTCGGTGGCCACGCAGCGTCGCAATCGTGATGGCGTGTGGGATGAGGCGCAGCCGTTCGCCTTCACCGCAGAGGCGTGGACGAATGCGCCGGAGGCGAGTGACCGGCTCATTGCCAATCTCCTGCTGGGCACCGGCCCGCTGGCGCATATGACGGGGATGCCGGCCAACGGGTTCGTGATTCCACCGCGGGCGTACGAGCCCACATTGCGGCTCGTCTGCGAAACGGGGCGCGCGCTGGTGAAGAGTTCACGGCCGCGTCTCGACAAGCGCCAGCTGCATTGGGACGATGGCCTCCCGTACACCCTGCAGGTGGACGTGGTGACCGACGTCGCTGGCGTACACAAGCTCACCGGGGCACTGGCGCGCGAGGGGGACATCGAGCATGCGCGGCTGGCGGTTCACGATGTGGACTTCCTGGTGGGCAACGATCTGCTGCTCGCGGGCAACCGGCTCGCGCGCGTGGAGCTCGGTGCGCTGCAGCCGCTCGCGGCCGCATTGTGGCGCGATGGCGAGCTCGAGATCGGTCACGATCTCTCCGACTTCCTCGAGCAGTATCACAGCACGCCGGGGCTGCCGCCGCTGTCGCTCCCCGACGGCGCGCTGCAATCCGAACGCGACGTGCCGCCGGTGCCGTACATCGTCACGCAGGCGGATGTGGGTGGGCTGCGCAATCCGCTCACCTGGTTGGCCGTGCGTTTCCGTTACGGCGACAGCTTCGTCGAGGCGGGTACGGAATCGCCATGGTTGTTCGACCGCGCCGGCGGTACGCTCTATCGTCGCCGGCTGTCGACCGAGCGCAGTGCGGTACTGCGGTTGCGCACGCTTGGCGCGCAAGAGCACTACTCGGCCAGTTCCAACCGCATGCGGCTCGCGCTACCGTCGCAGGTGCTGCTGCGCACGCTGAGTACGCTTGTGCAGGATGGCTGGCAGGTGCAGCATGAGGGCCGTGCGGTGGTTCCGGCCGGCGCGCTCGACGTGCGCGCGCAATCGGGCATCGACTGGTTCGACATCACGGGCGCCGTGACCTACGGCGAACATCGCGTGCCGCTGTTCCACGTGCTGCAGCGCCGTGCCGCGGGCGAGGACGTGATCGAGCTTCCGGACGGCTCCATGGGGCTCATGCCACGCGCGAGTCTGGCCGAATGGCAGGCGATGTTGCAGCTGGGTGAGCGGCACGGGGACACCGTGCGATTCGGTCGCGGGCAGCTGGCCCTCGTCGACGTGCTGCTCGACTCGCTTCCCGAGCCCGACGTGGATGCGCAGCTCACGCACGCCCGTGAACAGCTGCGCGACTTCCGGTCGGTGGGGGAAGTGGCCGTTCCCGCAGGCTTCGTGGGCGAACTGCGTGGCTATCAGCACGAGGCGCTCGGCTGGTTCGCCTTCCTGCGACAGTTCGGCCTCGGCGGCTGTCTCGCCGACGACATGGGGCTCGGCAAGACGGTACAGGTGCTCGCCCTGCTCGAAGCCCGACGTGCCGAGGGACGTGGACCGAGTCTGCTGGTGGTGCCGCGGTCGCTCGTGTTCAACTGGGTGCAGGAAGCGGCGCGATTCACGCCCCAGCTGCGGGTGCTCGACCTGAGTATGCCCGATCGCGCCGACACACCGATCGAGCAGATCGATGCCGACTTGGTGATCACCACCTACGGCACGTTGCGTCGCGATGTGTTGTCGCTCGGGCAGCGCCGCTTCGACTATCTGGTGCTCGACGAAGCGCAGGCCATCAAGAATGCCGGCACCGCTACGGCCAAGGCGGCGCGGTTGCTGCAGGGCGACCACCGGCTCGCGTTGAGCGGCACGCCCATCGAGAACCGCATCGAGGAGTTGTGGAGTCTCTTCGAGTTCCTGAATCCCGGGATGTTGGGGGCGAGCACGCGCTTCAGCCGGGCCGCGCGCATGCTGGGAGACGTGGCGCGGGAGGCGGGAGACTCGCGTCCCGATGACGTCCTTGCGCGCGCGTTGCGTCCGGTGATTCTGCGGCGCACCAAGGCGCAGGTGGCGAGCGAGCTGCCGCCGCGCGTGGAGCAGACGCTGGAGGTGGAGCTCGAGCCCAAGCAGCGCGCGTTCTACGACGAACTGCGCGTGCAGCAGGCGGAGAGTCTGTTCGCGCTGCTCGACAAGACCGGCATGACGCGCTCACGCATGCAGATTCTCGAAGCACTGCTGCGCTTGCGCCAGGCCGCGTGTCACCCGGTGCTCGCCGACCCGCGTCGCGCGGGGTTGCCGAGCGCCAAGCTCGACGCGCTCATTCCGGCGCTGCAGGAGGTGACGGCCGAGGGGCACAAGGCGCTGGTGTTCTCGCAGTTCACGAGCTTCCTCGCGCTGGTGAAGGACCGCCTCGACGCCGTGGGGCTCAAGTACGAGTACCTCGACGGACGGACGAAGGATCGCGGGACACGCGTGGCGCGCTTCCAGAGTCCGGAGGGCCCGCCGGTGTTTCTCATCAGCCTCAAGGCCGGCGGACACGGGCTCAATCTCACCGCCGCCGAGTACGTGTATCTCCTCGACCCATGGTGGAACCCGGCGGTGGAAGCGCAGGCAATCGACCGCGCGCATCGCATCGGGCAGACACGTCACGTGCTCGCCACGCGCGTAGTCGCGCGCGATACGATCGAATCGAAGATTCTCGAATTGCAGGCGAGCAAGCGCGCACTGGCGGACGCGATCCTGTCCGAAGACAAGGGGGGATTGGGAACGATCGGGCGCGCGGAGCTGGAGCTGCTGCTGGGCTGAGACCTGAGAGCTGCGACCTCAGAGCTGCGACGTAGAGGTGAAGGGTGAGCTGGAGAGTTGAGTCCGGATAGCGGTGAGCACGAGGGTTCTAGCGGTGAGAGTTGAGCGTCGTCTCCTCACTTCTCGCGGCTGGCCAGCGCAGATCTCACCGCTATCCGAGCTCAATTCTCCAGCGGTATTCTCCGGCTCAACTCCTTATCTCAAAAATCACCACGCATTGCACGTGTCTCACGACGACGCCGAGATTCTGCAGGTCATCTACCGCCCGGCCACTTTCTCCACCCGCTCCATCACCCGCAGCAGATTCCCGCCCCAGATCTTCGCGATCTCCTGCTCGGTGTACCCCCGGCGAACCAGTTCCGCCGTGACGTTCAGCGCTTCGGTGGCGTTGCGGAAGCCGTCCACGCCGCCACCGCCGTCGAAGTCGCTGCTGATACCCACGTGGTCGATGCCGATGCGCTTCACCACGTAATCGATGTGATCCACGAAGTCCTTCACCGTGGCCGCAGGATCGGCGGGATACCGGCGCGCGGTGATGTCTTCCTGCTTTGCCAGGTACTCGTTGCGCTTGTCGTTGGGGAGCGCTTGAATGGCGGCCTGTACTTCGGTGCGACCGGTGGCGGTGATCCCGTACTCCTTGCGTAGCGCATCCACCGCGGCCGCACGTTCGGCGTCCTTCGCGGGGTTGCACTTCACGTAGCTGTTGAATGCCACGAGCTGGATCACGCCCCCGTTCTTCTTCAGCGCGTCGAGCTGCTCGTCGTCCATGTTGCGGCTGTGATTGCACAGCGCCCGGACGCCGCTGTGCGACCCGATGATGGGCGCCTTGCTGAGCGCGACCGTCTGCAGCATGGACTGCTTGCTCGGATGCGATACGTCGATCATCATGCCGAGCCGGTTCATCTCGGCGATGACCTGCCGGCCGAGCGGGGAAAGCCCGTTGTGCAGCCACACCCCGTCGCGCTCACCGGTGTTGCTGTCGGAGAGCTGGCTGTGACCGTTGTGGGCCAGCGACATGTAGCGCCCACCGCGTTCGTGGAACTTCTGCACGTTGGTGATGTCGCTGCCGATGGGGAAGCCGTTCTCGACGCCGATGAAGATCACCCGCTTGCCGGCGGCGTGTATGCGGCGCGCATCCGCGGCCGTGTAGGCGATCTCGGCCCGCGTGGGCGCCAGCTTTTCCGTGAGGCGATGCACGGCCTCGAACTTCTCGATGGCCTGCGCGTTCGCCCGTGCGAAGCCGGCGCTGTCGAGGTTGGGCGTTTGTCCCACGTACACGATGAGGAAGGCGCCCACGAGGCCACCCTCTTCCATCTTCACCAGGTCCACCTGCGTGCGCGGCAGCTTCTGGGTGTAGTTGGGACCGCTCTCGCTGAAGTTGGCGGGCGAGATGTCCACGTGCGTGTCGATGCTGAGCACCTTGCCGTGGATGGCCTTGGCCGCGCTCATCACGGCGGCTTCGCTGCGCGGGGCCTTGCCGCTCTGCGCCGCAAGCGTAAAGGGCAAACCGAGCGCCAGTGCGAGCGCGGGGGTGAAGGGGCGGAGACAGGGCATGGGAGTGAGCGGGTGAGAGGGGGGTGCCGCGTACCTCAAGAATACGTGAGGGTGCGCGGGGGTGCTGCGAGATGAGCTCTCCGGCTCACCCGTCAACTCTCCAGCTCACCCCTCGACGCTCATCACCGCTTCCCCAGCGCAGCGGGCGCGGCGGCCCGTCCGCCCGCGCCCGCGAGCACCAGCAGCGTGAGCACGTACGGCAGCCCCAGAAAGAGCTGATACGGGACGCCGCTCCACCCCATGCTCTGGAAGAGCACCTGCAGCGAATTGGCCGCCCCGAAGAGCAGGGCGGCAGCGGCGACGCCGAGTGGGCGCCAGCGGCCGAGCACGACGATGGCGATGGCGATGAATCCGCGGCCGGCGCTCATGCCTTCCACGAAGGTGCCGGCCTGTGCCAGCACGAGTGTGGCACCGGCGAGACCGGCCATGGCCCCGGCAAAGAGCACGGCCAGCAACTGATAGCGTCGTGGCGCGATGCCGGCGGCGATGGCCGCATCGGGGTACTCGCCGATGGCCCGGAGCGCGAGGCCAGCGTGGGTGCGTTGCATCCACCACGCGAGCAGCGGCGCGATGAGCATGACGGCATACGTGGCTGGAGGCTGGGTAAACAGCGCCTGACCCACGAGCGGGATGTCGGCCAACCCCGGGATGCGCAACACCCCTGAGGTGGGCGTGTCGAGCGCCACGCCCGACGCGCCGAAGATCGTGCGATACAGCGTGCCGGTGAGCCCCAGGGCGAACATGGTGATCGCCGTGCCGGTGATGATCTGATCGGCGCGGAGCCCAACAGTGAACAGCGCGAACAGCGCCGCCACCAACAACCCGGCCGCCGCGCCGACGGCGAAACCGCCGCCCACGCCGAGCGTTCCCGCCGCCACGGTGGCGCCGAGGGCG
>DCZC01000185.1 GCA_002331565.1 Gemmatimonas sp. UBA2094 | reverse complement strand
ACCACGCGGCCGACGAGGCGCAGGGTGGGCGGTTCGCCGGCATGGCGGTAGAGCGGGCGGCGCGGCTCGCGCTCGCCGGGGTGCTCGACGGACTCGTGACCGCCCCCCTCGACAAGCACGCTCTGCAGGCCGGCGGCTACGACTTCCCGGGGCACACCGAGATGTTGGGGCATCTGGCCGGCGTTCCCACGGCGATGATGTTGGCCAGCGATCGGCTGCGCGTGGTACTGGCCACCACGCACATCGCGCTGCGCGACGTTCCCGCGGCGCTCACGCGTGCGGTGTTGGAGCAGACGTACACCACCACCTTCGATGGATTGCGCCGCGATCTCGGCATCGCGCAGCCGCGCATCGCGCTCTGCGCGATGAATCCGCATGCTGGTGACGGTGGCCGGTTCGGAGACGAGGACGACGAACTGTTGGCCCCGGCGGCGCGTGCCTGTGGCATGTTTGGGCCGTTTCCTGCCGACACCGTGTTCGTACGGGCGATGCGCGGCGAATTCGATGCCGTGATCGCGCCGTATCACGACGTGGGAATGACGGCGATCAAAGTGGCGAGCTTCGGGAGCGCGGTGAATATCACGCTCGGGCTGCCGTTCGTACGCACCTCCCCCGATCACGGCACGGCGCTCGATATCGCCGGACAGGGCGTCGCGAGCGCGGAGAGTTTGGTGAAGGCGATGCAGGTGGCCGTGGAGATGGTGCAGCGGCGGCAGGCGCGCTGAGGGCAGTCGACGGGGGCGTGTCGGATCGCGGACCGCGCCGCCGGGCGGTAAGGTAGGGGGCGCCGATCGATCGTCCCGTCCCGTTACCTTGGCCCGCCCATGAATACCCGTCGTGACTTCCTCATCCAGGCTCCGGTCGGTCTCCTCGGATTGGCCGCTGCCTGCCGCGGCGACACCCAACCTGGTGGCGCGGCGACCGCCGCCGCGACGGCCACGCCCGGCGCCCCGGTTGCTTTCGGGACGGCGCCACTCGCCGGCCCCGAGGTGACGGCCGCCACCTTCGCCGAAGCGTCGAAGTTGATGCAGGTGACGCATACCGAACCCGAGCGGGCGATGATGGCCGAGGCGTGGCGTCGAACCCTGGCCAGCCAGATGGAGCGTCGCAGTGGGCCGCGAAAGGTGACGCTGCCTGAGACGCTGTCGCCGGCATCGGTATGGCACCCCGTCGCGGCCGTGGGGGCGTCGGTGCCATCGCGCAATGAGTTCGTGCGTGCGACCGACGATCCGGGGCCGCTGCCGGCCGACGACGCGGCCATTGCGTTCGCGCCGGTGTCGCAGCTGTCGCGCTGGATCGAACGGCGTCAACTCACCTCGGTGCGCCTGACGCAGATCTATCTGGCGCGCATTGCAAAGCACGACGGCATGCTGCGCTGCATCATCACGCTCAACGCCGACGGGGCGCTGGCCCGCGCCAGGGCCATGGACGCGGAAATTGCCGCCGGCCGCTATCGCGGCCCGTTGCACGGCATCCCTTACGGCGTGAAGGATCTGCTCGATACGGCGGGTATCGCCACCACCTATGGCGCCGAGCCGTTCCGCGACCGCGTGCCCACGACCGACGCCCCCGTGGTGAAGCGCCTCGACGACGCCGGTGCCGTGCTGCTCGCGAAGCTCAGTCTTGGGGCCTTGGCGCTCAATGATATCTGGTTCGGCGGGCAGACCATGAATCCGTGGCTCCCCGAGGAGGGCGCGTCGGGGTCGAGCGCCGGCCCCGGCGCGGCCACGGCCGCCGGGCTGGTGGGGTTCTCCATCGGCAGCGAGACCGGCGGGAGCATCGTGAGCCCCAGCATGCGCTGTGGCGTCACGGGGCTGCGCCCCACCTTCGGGCGCGTGCCGCGTACCGGCGCGATGACCCTTTGCTGGTCACTCGACAAACTCGGCCCGATGACGCGTGGCGTGGAAGACGCGATGCTCGTGTTGCAGGCGATCAGCGGACCCGATGCGGGCGACGTGTCGAGCGTGGCGAGTCCTCTGTCGTACGTGGCCGACACGCCCGTCCGCGGGCTCCGCGTGGGGTACTTCCCGGCGTGGATGAACGACGCGCCGGCCACGGCCGTTGATCGGGCCGCGCTGCAGCAGCTCACAACGCTGGGGCTCGTGCCGGTGAAACTGGAGTGGCCCGACCTGCCGCACAGCGCACTGATGAACATCCTGTTCAGCGAGGCCGCGGCGTCGTTTGAAGCGCTGACGGCGAACGGGCAGGCGTCGACGATGAAGGTGCAGGTGCCGGATGCGTGGCCCAATCTGTTCCGCATGGCCCGTTTCCTATCGGCCGTGGACTTTGTGCAGGCCGACCGGCTCCGCCGTCGTTTCGCCGAGGTGGTGCAGGCGATGCTGACGAAGGCCGACGTACTGCTGGTACCGTCGCTGCGCGACGAAATGCTCACCGTGACCAACTTCACGGGCCAGCCGTCGCTGACGCTGCGCACCGGGTTCGTGGAGGTGAGCGAGGCGCGCAGCGACTGGGCGCCCGATCCGGCGCATCCGCTGCCGACGTTCGCCACGCCACGTCGCGTGCCGCACGGCGTGACGCTGATCGGTCGGCACTTCGACGAGGGCACCATAGTGCGCGTGGGGCGCGC
>DCZC01000060.1:8011-8372 GCA_002331565.1 Gemmatimonas sp. UBA2094 | reverse complement strand
GCAGGCCATCGCCCCCACCACGCCGGCGCCCGCCGTGCTCCCCACCGACTCCCCCGCCGTGCGTGAGGCCCGCGAGCTCGCGGCCGCCGGTACGCCGACGGTGCTCTTCAAGCACAGCGCCACCTGCTCCATCTCGATCAGCGTGAAGCGCGAATACGACGCGTTCGTGCGTCAGCATCCCGACATCCCCACGCGGCTCGTGGTGGTCCAGCAGGAACGCCCGCTCTCCAACGCCCTCGCCGACGTGCTGCAGGTGCGCCACGAATCGCCCCAGGCACTCGTGGTCCGGGACGGGCAGGTGCGGTGGCATGCGTCGCATCATCGCATCACGGCGGAGCGGATGGCGGCGGCGGTGGTGGCC
>DCZC01000060.1:0-7923 GCA_002331565.1 Gemmatimonas sp. UBA2094 | reverse complement strand
TCGCCCTGGTGCTGTTCGTGCTCACCGCCCTGCTGCCGATGGTGCGCCTGGGGGATCGGGTGCGTCAGCTGCCGGTGCGGCGGATGGCGGCGGCGGTGGTGGCCGCCTCCCGCACGCTGTAGCCTTCGGGGTCCTCCTTCCAGAACGTCCATGCGTCTCTCCCTCCGTTCGTCCGCCGCCGTCGCGCTGACCCTGTCGGCGCTCACCATGGCCGGCCCTCTCCTTGCCCAGCCCACGCCGAGCGCGGCCCTTGTCCCGCCGCGCGCCATCCGGCGCGATATCCCCATGCCCAACGCCATCCGGCGGGCCATGGCGGCCGGCTCCCGCGACTCGACGGGGCGTCCCACGGCGAAGTACTGGCAGTTGCGCACCGACTACGACATCGACGTCTCGCTCGACCCCGCTTCGGCGAGCCTCAGCGGCACGGCCCGCATCACCGTGCACAACACCAGCCCCGACGCGCTGCGCGAAATCGGACTGCGCCTGCACCCCAATCATTTCATCGGGACGGCGCCGCACTCGGCGCCTTGGGTGCCCGCCGAAGTGACCGACGGCATGGCCATTGCGCGCATGACCGTCGATGGCGCGCCGGTGAACATCGCGTCCAATGCGGCGCCCAATACCGTCGCGGCCGAAGGCGCACGCGCCATCCAGAACGCCCAGCAGGCTGCCGCCAACGCGGCCGGCGGCAACACGCTCCTCAATGGCCGCAGTACCAGCGCCCGTGTGCGCCTCGCGACCCCCATCGCGCCCGGTGCCACGGCCCGACTCGAAATCGCGTGGTCGCACAAGCTGCCGGGTGGCCCCGGCACCGGCCACCGCATGACGCAGCGCTGGGCCGATACGCTCTTCCAGCCCACGCAGTGGTTTCCGCGCGTCGCCATGTACGACGACCTGCGCGGCTGGGATACCGAGCTCTACCTCGGCCCCAGCGAGTTCTACAACGAGTTCGGCCGCTACGACGTGCGCATCGACGTACCCGCCGGCTGGATCGTGAGCGGCACCGGGCTGCTGCAGAACCCGCAGCAGGTGCTCACCGACAAGGCGCGCGCGCAACTCGCCAGGGTCACGCAGAGCGACGACATCACCACCATCGTCAGTGCCGACGAAGTGGGCCCGGGGCAGGCCACTGCGACGAGCACCACCGGCCGCCTCACCTGGCACTACGTGGCCGACAACGTGAACGACTTCGCGTGGGCCACCGCGAAGAAATACGTGTGGCAGGCCACGCGCGCGACCATCTCCGGCAAGGGGGCCGTGCCGGTGCACATGCTGTACCTGCCGGGACGGGCTAGTCTCTTCGCCAAGGCCGGCCCGGTGTCGCGCCATGCGCTCGAGTTCTACTCGAAGCTCTGGTTCCCGTACCAGTTCCCGCAGCTCACGCTGCAGGACGGGCCCAGTGCCGGCATGGAGTACCCCATGGTCATCAACTCCAACGTGGGCGCCGCCGATCACGAAACCGGGCACATGTGGTGGCCCATGGTCGTCTCCAACAACGAGACGTGGTACGGCTGGATGGACGAGGGCTTCAATCAGTACATGAACATCCTCTCCGACGCCGACGCCGACGGTAAGGCGCCGGTGCTCGACGGCCTTGGACAGAGCTACGGCCGCACGGCCAACAATGAAGCCGAGCCGTCGATGATGTGGAACGCCAACTACGCCGGCCCGCAGTTCTACGGCTTCACCACCTACAGCAAGACCCCGCTCATGCTCTCCGCGCTCGGCGGCATCGTGGGCGATAGTGCAGTGCAGCGGGCACAGCGCGAATTCGGCACCGCGTGGATGTTCAAGCATCCGTCGCCGTGGGACTGGATGTTCTTCATGCAGCGCGCGCTCGGCCACGATCTTGGATGGTTCTGGAACGCGTGGCTCTTTGGTACCGAAAGTGTCGATCACCGTATCGCCAAGGTGAGCACGCAGGGGAGTCGCACCAGCGTCACGGTAGCGCACGACGGCCAGATGCCGGCGCCCATCGTGCTCGATGTCACCTTTGCCGCAACAGGACCGGCCATCCGTCTCATGAAGAACGCCGTGCTGCTCGATGCCACCACGGCGCGGGTCACGGTGCCGGTGAACATTTGGTTCGACGGACGGCGGCAGCACACGGTCGATCTGGTGTTCGGGGGCCGCAAGGTCGAAAAGGTCACGCTCGACACACAGGGACGGTTTCCGGACCGGCTGCCGGCCGACAACGTCTGGCCGCGCTGAGCGACCACACGCTCCCGGCCGGGCCTCGGTCCGGCCCGCGTTTGCGGCGTCGATGACGTATCCCCCAGTGCCGCCGTGCAGACCAGCGCGGTTGCCCCCATAATCCAGCAGCCTTGGACGACCAGGGAATTCCTGGCGCGGATCCGCGTCGTGCTCGACGCCCCTCCCAACGTGCCCCTCGACGCCACCCCCCGGATGACCCCTCCCGAGCAGATAAACGCCAGCACCGAGTCGACTGCCTTCGCCGAGGCCCCACCGCTCGCTGTATGCGCCATCGGCGCCAGTGCCGGAGGGCTGGAGGCGCTGCAGCAGTTCTTCGACAATGCCGACCCCAATCGCGGCATCTCGTATGTGGTCATCCAGCATCTGTCGCCCGATCACAAGTCGCTCATGGTCGAGCTGCTGCGGCGGCACACCACACTGCGGGTGATTCGCGCCGAAGACGGCATGCGCATCGAACCGGACACGGTCTATCTCAACCCGCCCAAAACCAACCTCACGATCGACGGGGGCGTACTGCGCCTCTCCGAGCAGCCAGCGGGGCAGGGACTGCATCTGCCCATCGACGTGTTCTTTGCATCGCTCGCGCAAGCGATGGGCGAGTTCGCCGTGGGGGTGGTGCTCTCCGGAACCGGCAGTGACGGAACACGCGGCGCCCGCGAGCTGAAAGCCGAGGGGGGTCTCGTGCTGGTGCAGGATCCCACCGAGGCGCAGTTCGACGGCATGCCGCGCAGTGTCGTCGCTACGGGGCTGGCCGACCAGGTACTCGTGGTCTCGGACATCCCCGGTACGGTGGCCCAGTTCTTCCTGCGTCGGGGTGGCGTTCGAGCCTACAGCAGCAGCGAGCAGGCCGCCGGAACCGCCAGTCAGGTGCAGCGTGTGCTCGGAATGCTACGCGACCGGCTCGGCACCGATTTCACCGGGTACAAGCCCAACACGATCATCCGTCGCATCGAACGTCGGGTGCTCATGCACCCGGGGCTGGGTTGGGACGACTACGTCCGCCTGCTCGAAGATTCCCGGCCCGAGCTGATCCAGCTGCATCGCGATCTCCTCATCAATGTCACGCGCTTCTTCCGTGACGAGGAGGCATTCCGACTGCTCGAGCAGCGCGTCGTGCTGCAACTCGTCGCCGACACGCCGCCGGACAGCGAGCTGCGCGTCTGGGTGCCGGCGTGCTCCACCGGTGAAGAACCGTATTCCATCGTCATCCTCATTCTCGAGGAACTCGAACGGCAGAAGCTGAGCCGCAACGTGCGCGTCTTTGCCACGGACGTGGATCAGGATGCGGTGGAGTTTGCGGCGGCCGGCCGGTACGGCGATTCCATCGCGGCCGACATGACGCCCGAGCGGCTCTCGCGCTGGTTCGTGGCCGATGGCGACGGGTACAAGGTGAGCCGCGCCCTGCGCGATCGCGTGATCTTCGCGCGGCACAACCTGCTCAAGGATCCGCCGCTCACGCGCATGGACCTCGTGTCCTGTCGCAACATGCTCATCTACCTCGGGACCGACCTGCAGCGTCGCGTCATCGCTCTGCTTGCCTACGCGCTGCGGGCCCGCGGGTACCTGTTCCTCGGATCCAGCGAAACGGTCGGGGGCCTGTCCACGCTGTTCGATGTCGTCGATCAGAAGTGGAAGTTGTATCAGGCGCTGCAGCCGGGGCGTCATACGCTCGCCGATGCGCTGCCCACCCGGCCGCGTCGGCCGCTCATGCAGTCGTTCTCGTCCAGTACGGCCGCCGAGCAGGCCGTGCTGGCCACGCGTGGGGCAGCCATCCGCACGGCATCCGAAGACGGCCTGCTCGAGCGGGTGTTCCAGGAACTCACCGATGTGCTCAAGCTGCGGTGCGTGGTGCTCGACGCCGAGTTCCAGCTGTTGCACACCTTTGGTGACGTCTCGTCGCTGTTGAAGGTCCCGGCAGGCCGTTCCACGCTCGAGGTATTCAAGCTGCTGCCGCGGCCGCTCAGCGCAGCGCTGCGCGCCGCCCTCGGGCGGGTCGCGAAGGAGCACCGCGAGATCCTGTACGAAGGCATCGAGGTCGAGCCGGATCAGCCCACCGTGCGCATGCACGTGCGGCCGCTCGATATCGGTCCCGAACGGAATCGCGCCTACGTCATCTTCTTCGAGAGCGGCCCCAAGCCGCTCGCCGGCGGCGTGGCCGATCAGTTCGCGGCCGATGATTCGTCGGCGCTGCGATTGGCGCAACTCGAGCACGAACTGCAGTACACGAAGGAGAATCTGCAGGCGACCATCGAGGAGCTCGAGACGTCCAACGAGGAATTGCAGGCGACCAACGAGGAGCTGCTGGCGTCGAACGAAGAGCTGCAGAGCACCAACGAAGAACTGCAGTCGGTGAACGAGGAGCTTCAGACGGTCAACGCCGAGTATCAGGAAAAGATCGCAGAGCTCATCAGCCTCAACAACGACATCGAGAATCTCCTCCGCACCACCGGCGTCGGCACGCTCTTCGTCGATGGTTCGCTGCGCATCCGCAAGTTCACTGACGCGGCGCTCCGCCTGCTCAACGTGATGCCGCAGGACATCGGGCGCCCGCTCGACCATATTGCGGCGAAGATCCCCAGGGTCGATCTGGTGGCCATGTGCCGGCGCGTGATGAGCGCGCACGGCCCCGAGTCACACGAGGTGCAGGCGCCAGACGGTTCGCATCTGCACGTGAAGGTGCTGCCGTACCTAACCGGCGAGATGGGCGTGAATGGCGTCATCGTGAGCGTCATCGACGTGACGGAAGTGAAGCGCGGCGAGGAACGGCTGCAGCATATTCTCGATTCCATTCCGTCGTCCATCGCCGTGCTCGGCCCCGACGGCGTCATCGTGCAGACCAACGCGGAATGGGGACGGTTCGCCGAGGTCAACGACGCGCCACCGGCACTCGTGTCCGGTATCGGCCTCAATTACGTCGCCACCTGCATGGCGGCGACGGACGATGCCATGGCGCACGCGGTGGGGCGCGGGCTGCGCGAGGTGCTGGCCGGCCGGCGCGACCGCTTCGAGTTGCAATATCCGTGTCATTCGCCGGAGAAGCAGCGCTACTTCTTGCTGCAAGCCACGGCGCTCACCAACACGGTGCCGCGGGGTGCGCTCGTGCAGCATTTCGACATCACGGCGCAAGCGCTGCAACTCGACCGGCTCACGCGCTGGGTCGAGGAGGTTCAGGCGCTCGAGCTACCCGGCATACCGGCGCCACCGAACGCGTAGGTGACGGTCACGACGAGTAGTACGCCGCGTTTTCCTCGATGTAGCCCTTGGTGAAATCGCAGCCGTACGCCGTCGCGGCGCCGTCTCCCACGCCCAGCGCCACCGCAATGTCCACCACTTCGCGCGACAGCGTGTCGCGCACCACCGCATCGTCGAAGGACAGCCGCTCGCCGCGCGCCACCACCTGATAGCCGTTGATCCAGGCATCGGTGGTGGTGGGCTGGATGGTGCAGTCGAAGCACTTGCCCACCGCCATGAGCAGGCGGCCCACGTTCGGGTCGGCGCCGTGCACCATGGTCTTCACCAGCGGCGAGTTCACGATGGACTTGGCCACTACGTGCGCCTCGCGCGCATCGCGCGCCCCCGTGACCTGCACGCGCAGCAGATGCTCCGCCCCTTCCCCGTCGCGCGCCAGAATCTCCGTCATGCGCGTGCAGCCGGCGATGAGCGCCTGCAGGAAGGCGGATTCGTCCACGGGGCCGGCGAGGCCGTTCGCGAGAATGGCGCAGGTGTCCGACGTACTCGTGTCGGTGTCCACCGACAGCATGTTGAACGAGGGCGTCACGGCGGCGCGCAGCAGGCGGTCGAGCGTGGGCGCATCGAAGGCCGCGTCGGTGAAGATGTAGGACAACATCGTGGCCATGTTCGGCTCGATCATCCCCGAGCCCTTCGCCACCCAGGTGATAGTGGCGTTGCCCACCGATGCCGACAGCGCCTTGGGGTGCGAGTCGGTGGTCATGATCCCCTCCGCTCCCACCATCGGATCGAGCTGCAGGTCGGCGGTCATCCCCACCACGCCGGCTTCGATCTTTTCGATGGGCAGTTGCACCCCGATCACGCCGGTCGAACTGACGAGTACCCGGTCCGCCGAGGTGCCCAGCTCAGTGGCGGCGGCGCGGGCCATCCGGCGGGCGTTGTCCACCCCCCGCGCGCCGGTGGCGACATTGCTCACCTTGCTGTTCGCGATCACGGCGCGGAGCACCCCCCCTCTGATGGTCTCACGCCCGAGAATGATGGGCGCGCCGGGAAAGTGGTTGCGGGTGAACACCGCCGCCGCGGTCGCATCGACCTCACTCACGAACAGGGTGAGGTCTCGGGCGGTCGGCTTCAGTCCGACATTGCGGCTGGCGCAGCGGAAGCCACGGGGAAATACCGGCGTGGCATGAAAGGGGAGCGAATCGGGCATCTTCAAAAGCTGGAAGCTCCGGCCCGTGAATGCCAGCGTGGACGGCGCGTGGCCGTCGGTCGCAACGGCCCGCGAGGCGGCCGGCGCGGAGCACTCGGTGCGTCCACTTTAACAACAATGATCCCAACGGCTGTTTTATTTACGTGAACCGATAAAAAGCGGTGTATAACGAGATTATATTGGGACGAAGCAAATTTGCCTGTTCCCGCAAGCGAGAAAATGCCACATACACTCCAATGTCCGCGTTCTTCTCCCCCTGCGCCCACACGATCGTGCCCTCGCAGCCCTCCCTCCGGCCCTTCGATATAGCCGTTGCCCTGCGCCTCGTTCTCGTACCGGAAGACCGCTACGAGCCGTTGGCGATCGCGTTGGCCACCAGCACGAGCGCGGTGCATCGTTCGGTGGCGCGTCTCCAGCATGCGGGCATCTGCGGCCCCGGAAGCCGCACCGTGCACGAACCGGCGCTGCACGAATTCCTCGTGTACGGCGCGCGGTACGCGTTCCCCGCGGTCCGTGGGCCGGAAAAGGCGGGGTTGCCCACGGCGGGTGCGCATCCCGACCTCCGGGTGGTGCTCGGCGGCGACGAAGGGGCGCGCATGCTCGTCTGGCCCGTGGAAGGCGGCCCGGTGCGCGGAGAATCGCTGGTGCCGCTGTTCAATGGGCTGACCAAGGTGGTCAGCCGCGATGCGCGATTGCACACGATGCTCGCCTGCGTGGACGGCATCCGCGTGGGCACCGCGCTGCAGCGCCGCGCCGCCGGGGAATTCATGCAGCACCTCATCGCGACCCGCGCGTCCTGAGTGGTCCGGAAGGGCCCCCGACGAACGCGAAACGCGCGACGTGACGACACGTCGCGCGTTTTCGCTTCGGGGCCGCCGGTGAGCTGGTGCTCATTCAATACATTCAATCATTCAGACGACTGCAACAGCACTGGCAGTGCTCGCCCATCGACGCGGCGAGATCGGAATTTCCGATGCCGCTTTATCGCCAGTTGCCGTCAACGGCGCGTCAGTTGTTCGATCGAACCGGCGTCAAACCGTGGTGGGACGCTCGTCGGGGAGGGCGGCAGGCCAAGCCAGGTAGCCGCCCTCCAGGTTGACGGCGTCCGTTCGGCCGAGTCGATGCAACAGGCTCGTGGCGATCGCCGACCGCCCCCCCGACTGGCAGTGCACCCCGAACGGGCCGGCGGGGAGCTCGTCCACGCGAGCGGCGAGCTCGCCAAGTGGAATGTGCCGCGCCGCCGGCAGGTGGCCGGCCAGCCACTCGCTCCGGCCCCGCACATCCACCACCGGTAGCGTGCCGTCGCGGAC
>DCZC01000134.1 GCA_002331565.1 Gemmatimonas sp. UBA2094 | reverse complement strand
CCCAGCACGGGCGCCCGGAAGATGCGCACGCTCGCGGGCCCGATGTTCCGCACGCCGTGCGACCACGCCGGCCATTCCGCGAGGCCCCGCTCCACGGGTTCGGCGAGGTCGTCGGCCGCGTGTGACCCGCCGCACAGCACGGCGACCGCGCGCGGTGCGTGAGCCCCGTACAGCATCCACGTGGCCCACTGCGTGCTTTCGTCGTGCACTTTGGCGAGGCGTGGATTGATGTACTTGCGGGCGAGCTCGAGCCACGCGGGCGCGCAGTGCCGCAGCACCGTGAGCATGAACCGCTCTTCGGTGGTGCGCAGGATGTACAGATCGCACACCACCTTGCCCTTGGGAGTGAGGGCCACCGCATGCTGCCCCATCCCCACGGCGAGCTGGCTCACATCGTTGGTGACCAAGCCGTTGAGCGCCTCCATGGCCTTGGGCCCCTCGATGCTGCTCCAGTGGTTCATCGCCTCGAACCATACCGCGCCACGACGCAGGTCGTGGTACGCGTCGACTTCACTGGCCGAGAGCGGAACGGGGTAGACGAGGGTGGGAGGCGCTGTCGGCGCGTCGGACTCCGTGGACGTGCCGACGATCGCGCCGGTATCGAAATCGCTCAAGAAATCACCTGCCGCGACGGACGCGCGCAGCGGTTGAATGGGATTCAGCGCAGCTGGAATTCGGACGCAAACGCCAGTCGAGCACTCTGAAGTGTAACAATGCCGAAAACCGGATCAATTGCGACCGATCACATGGGATGCACGTGCACGGTGGCAGCGAATGGTCGAGCCACCGCGGCGGGTTCCTCGCGCATTTCCCACGCGGTGCGATCGGTCACGGGCAGCTGCATCGCGGTCAATCGTGCATCGATGGCCTGCCAGCTTCGCACGACTGACGCACCGGGGCCGCGCGGGGCGTCGTCGCTGCAGCGCAACAGGCTCACGGTATGGTCGAGCGACGCCATGGCGAGGAGTGGTTCCGCGTCTCGGCGCTCGCTGTCCGCCCGCACGCCGATGCGTGTGCCGTGCGCCACGGCATTGCGCACCTGTTCGATGACGTCGGCGCGCAGCGAGACACCATGCTGCACGAGGTGCCGATACCCGCGTTGCGCGCGCAGGGCGACGAGTTCGGGAAGTGTCGGGTCGCCCGCAGCTTCGTCGGGGAAGAGCGCCAGCGCAGCCTCGAGCATGGTGCGTCCCGCGATGACGGCCAGCGCCTCCTCGTGCGCACGCGGGTGGAACTCCGCCGCGCACGCATCGGTGAGGGCATGCGCGCGCAGCGGCAACGTATCGGCGAGGACGCCGTCGAAGGCGAGGATGAGGGCAGGCAATCAGAACGGCTTTTCGAGGCTCTCCGACTGCGGCGTGAACAGCTCGGCGCCGGTCTCCGTGATCACCATGTCGTCTTCGAGACGGATGCCGAACTCGCCGGGGATGTAGATGCCGGGTTCATCGGAGAACACCATGCCCGGGGCGAGCGGGAGCGTGTTGCCGCGCACGAGATACGGCCACTCGTGGCCGTCCATCCCCATGCCATGGCCCACGCGGTGCGAGAAGAACTTGTAGTCGGGGCCGAAGCCGGCGTCGACGATCACCTTGCGCGCCGCGGCATCAACGGCTTCGCACGGCACACCGGGCTTCGCGGCGGCGAGTGCGGCGCTCTGCGCCTTGAACTCGATCTCGAACACGTCCTTCATGCGCTGCGTGGCCTTGCCCAGCACGAAGGTGCGCGAGATGTCGGAGCTGTAGCCCTCCACCTTGCAGCCGCCGTCGATGAGCAGGATGCTCCCTTCCTGCACTGTCTGCGGCGTGGCGCTGCCGTGCGGCAGCGCGCTGAACTTGCCCACCTGCACGCCGGCGCTGCCGCTGTACCCGAGTCGACGATGAGCGAGCTGCACGAGCTCGGCGAAATCGTCCTGCGTCATGCCTTCCTTGAGCGACCGGTAGGCCGCTTCGTACGCCTTGAGCGTGACAGCGCTCGCGTGCCGCATGAGGGCGAGCTCGTGCGCGTCTTTCACGATGCGGCAGCCGGCGGTGATGGGCGTGCCACTGGTGGTGCGCACCTGCGGGATGTGCGCGGCCCCGTCGCTGAACTGGAAGCGCACGGTTTCCTCCACGCCGATGGTGGCGGCGGAGAGACCGCGGTCCTTGAGCCCCTTGGCGAAGAACGCGTACGGGTTCTCGTGTTCTTCCCATGCATACACGGTCGCTTCCTTGCCGAGCGGGCCCATGTGCGCCTGCTCCAGCGCGCGCTCTTCCTCGAACTTGGGCGTCACGAGAAAGGGTGCGCCCTTGGCAGGGATCACGACGGCGAGCAACCGCTCACTGTTGCCCCACTTCATGCCGGTGAAGTACTCGAGGCTCGTGCCGCCGGCGAGCATGAGGGCGTCGATCTTTTGCTCGGTCATGAGGCGACGCGCCTTCTCGAGCCGCGCCTTGCGCTCGTCCACCGAGATGGGAACCACGCCGTCCTTCATGGGCGTGAGCGCGGCGATGGCGGGCGGGAGATCATCCGACGCCGTAGCTGCGCCACCCTGGGGATCGGTGTCGGTCTTGGCACAGCCGGTAACCGCCAGTGCGGCGAGCGATGCGGAGGACGTGGTGAGGAAGTCGCGGCGGGTGGTCATGAGCGGAGAGTGAGAAGGGGAGGGAAAGCGTGTCTGGGCGCACGGCGCACCGGACTACGGCTGAATACCGCCGCCGCCTTCGCCGGAGCTCGACGCGCTGGCGACGGCGCTGGCGCTGAGGACGAAGGCGAGCACTCCGGCGACGATACCGACGAGTGTCCACGTGCGCTTGCGTGAGTAGGTGCGGGTCTGCACCTGCTCGATGTCGCTGCGCGCGATGACGAGCGCCACGCCGGTCTGCGGGAATCGTTCGCGGGTCGTGGTGATGACGTCGGTGACCGTCATCTCGATGCTGTCGGCGGTGACCCGCAGAATGGGGCCGTCCACGCTGCGCACGTTGTCGCCGAGCTTCTGCTGCACCGCGCGCGCGCCGGCGGGGGTAAGGACGAGCGTCGACTCGCCGAGGGCGGGTGTGGCGTTCCTGGCGACGGGGACGTTGGTGTAACAGCCCATGAGGGGGAGCGAGAGGCTCCACGCGGTGAGCGACAGGGCGGTGACGGCGCGGGAACGGGGCATGGCGGTGGGGGCTGCGGGTTCGTCCGGAAGTTACGTCGTGGAAAGGGCGGGGGTAACGGCGCTTGTGAAAAGCAGACGGCAGACGGCAGGTTGTCGCACACGTGGCAACCTGCCCTGCAAAACGAAATCGGGAGCACCACCGAAGTGGTGCCCCCGAGTCGTTCTACCGCATTCCTGCGACCTGCGTGCTGTAGTTCCTGCCGTCTGCCGTCTGCTGTTACATTCTCGGCACGACCTAGCACCAACATCCCGAGGCATGCATGGCCGGTCACAGTAAATGGAAGACGATCAAGCGGGCGAAGGCCGCGACCGACAAGAAGCGGAGTTCGCTGTTCACGCGTCTCATCCGCGAAATCACCATGGCCGCCAAGCTCGGCGGCGGTGACCCGGGCGGCAATCCGCGGCTGCGCACGGCCATCGACAACGCCAAGGCGGTGTCGATGCCCAAGGACAACATCGAGCGCGCCATCAAGAAGGGCACGGGCGAGCTCGAAGGGGCCGACTACGCGGAAGTGCTGTACGAGGCGTACGGGCCCGGCGGTGTGGCCATCATGATCCAGGCGGTCACCGACAATCCCACCCGTACCGTCGCCGATGTGCGGCACAAGCTGTCGCGCAACAACGGCAACATGGGCACCAGCAACTCGGTAGCCTTCATGTTCGACCGCAAGGGGCAGATGACCGTGCCCGCCGACGGCGTCAACGAAGATGCGCTCATCGAAGCGGCACTCGAAGCGGGTGCCGACGACGTGTCCAACGAGGGCGAAGTGTTCGTCATCACCACCGAACCCGCAACGCTGCACGCGGTGAAGGAAGGGCTCGAGGTGAAGAAGTACAAGATCGACGACGCCGAGCTCGCCTGGGTACCGAAGAACACGGTGAAGGTCGAGGGCGACAACGCCATCAATCTGCTCAAGCTGCTGGAAGCCCTCGAAGAGCTCGACGACGTGCAGAAGGTCGATGCCAACTTCGAAATGGACGAAGACGCGATGGCTGGCGCGTGATGAGGGCGCCGTGAGGCTGGTGCTCGGGATCGACCCGGGCACGGCCGTCACCGGCTTCGGGGTGGTGGCGGTGGACGGTCGCACCACGTCGCTCGTGGAGTGCGGCGTCATCCGCACCGAGGCGCGCGACCCGCTGCCGCAGCGCCTCGCCGAAGTGTATGAGGGGGTGCGCGACCTCATCGCGCGGCATCGCCCCGACACGATGGCCATCGAGGATGTGTTCTACGCGAAGAACGTGCGCACGACGGTCGTGCTCGGGCACGCGCGTGGTGTGATTCTCCTCGCGGCGCAACAGGCGGCCCTCACCATTCACGAGTACCCGCCGTCGGAGATCAAGAAGGCGATCACCGGCCGCGGCGGCGCCACCAAGGAACAGGTGCAGTTCATGGTAGCCAGGCTGCTGAAGCTCAAACATGCGCCGCAGCCGGCCGACGCCGCTGACGGCGTCGCCGCCGCGCTGTGTGCCTGCCTTTCTGCCGCGCTGCCCAAGATGCCACCCCTCAAGCTGCCGTCGCTCGCGAGCCTGAAACTCGCCCCGGCCAAGACGCCCCCACCCTCTCGCAAGACGGAGTCGCGGACATGATTGCGCAGGTGACCGGTACGCTCGCCACCAAGGAACTCGACCGTGTGGAGATCATGACCGCCGGCGGAGTGGCGTACGAGTGTCTCATTCCGCTGTCGGTGTTCGAAGGGCTGCCCGCCGAGGGACAGACGGTCACGCTGCACACGCATCTCGCCGTGCGCGAAGACGCGTGGCATCTCTACGGATTCGCGCATCCCTACGAGCGCTCGGTGTTTCAGAAGCTGCTCGGCGCGAAGGGCGTGGGGCCCGCCTTGGCCCTCGGCATCCTGTCGGCGCTCACGCCAGAGCGCGTCGTGCGCGCGCTGCGCGAGAAGGACGTTACGACGCTCATGCGCGTGCCGCGGGTGGGACGCAAAAAGGCCGAGCAGATCATCCTCGACCTCGCCGACAAGATGGCCCCCGTGGGTCGCGGCCCCGCCACCGGTGGCGCGCCCGCGAGCCCCGTGGCCGACGATGCCACCCGCGCGCTGCTCGCCCTCGGCTACAATCAGGCCGAAGCCGAGCGCGCCGTGCGTACCGTGATGGAAGGCGGCGCCCCCGGTGACGTGAGCACGGTGGTACGAGCAGCGCTGGGGAAGTTGACGGGGAAGTAGCGGAGGAAGAACTGACCACTAAGAACTACTACTACAGACCACAAACTCCCCGCCGTACACGGGAATCTCGTGCACTGCGGGGAGTTTGTAGTGTGTAGTGAAAGTCTTCGGTCGTTAGCTCAACGGATCACCGCCGATACCCACTCGACTCTCTGAGCGGTACCCCGCAATTCGGCATGGCAATCGGCTGTCCGTTCGGCCCATTCGGCAGCGGACTCATGAGCACGCGCGAGCTGGGCTGCGAATCCTCGCTGGCGAGGTACGCAAACATCGCCGTAAGCGTCGCGTTGTGCTTGAGGTCATCGAGCACGACCTTGTCGAACGAATCCCGGTTGGTGTGCCACGTGGTGTTGCTGTAGTCCCACGAGAGCGCACCAAGGCTCGCGGCCGGCGCCCCACGACAGAGGAAGCTCACGTGGTCGCTGCCGCCGCCAATGCCACTCGGGCCGTTGAGCCGTAGCGACTGCGTGAGCTGGCTGGGCATCTGGGACATGTACTGCGCGAGACGCGGCCCGTTCTCCGGAAGGATGCTGGGGCCGGTGCTCACGATGCGTCCGGTCCCGTTGTCCTGATTGAAGGCGAACTGCAGCCCGTTCGACACTTCGGGGTGATCGGCCGCCCAGGCGCCGGAACCGTTGAGCCCCTGCTCCTCACCGCTCCAATGGCCCACGACGATGGTACGGGTCGGGTTCGGCAGCACACTCTTCAGAATACGCAGTGCTTCGAGCATCGTGACCGTGCCGGTGGCGTTGTCGGTGGCACCGCTGTGGCCCTCCCAGCTGTCGAAGTGCGCCGAGAGCACCACGTACTCGTCGGGCTTCTTCGACCCCTTGATCTCGGCGATCACGTTGAACACGGGCTGTTCACCGAGGAATTCGCTCTCGGCCATCAGCTTCACCTTCGGCCCCTGCGCGTTCTGCGCGAGACGGAAGAGCATGCCGTAGTCCTCGCAGCCGATGTCGAACGTGGGGAGCGCGCTGTTGCGCGGCGACCCGAAGATCTTGTCGATACCGGGATACTGTGACCAGTTGCTTTCGAAGACGGCGATGGCGCCGGCTGCCTTCACGTCGGCGTAGAACGTGGGCACGCGCTGCGTGAGCCCCTGATAGGTAGCAGTCAGGTCGCGCTGCGCCGAGTCGAGCACAGCGGCAGTCTGCGGCGTGGCGAATTCGGCGATCTGGCTCGTCATGCGGCACGACAGCCGCGGTGCGCTGGCAAGCACGATCTTCCCCTTCACGCTCGGCAGCCACGCCTTGAACTCCTCCGGCGTACCGTACGGCACCAGCGTGACCACGTCGCCCTCCACCCACTTGCCGGCCGTGTTGCCGCTCCACGAGAGCATGGTCGCCTCGAGCGGCTTTACGCGCGGCGCGGTAAGCTGCGCGAAGGCCACACCGCGCTTCCACGAGTTCCAGGTGCCGTAGCGTTCCTTGCGCGCACTCACGCCGAGCTGCTTGTAGGTGGCCAGCAGCCAGTCCTGCGCGCGCGTCATGTTGGGCGAGCCGGTGAGTCGCGGCCCGATCGAGTCGAGCAGCGCCTGCGCGAAGCGCGGCGCCTGTGATCGCCGCATCCCCTCCTCGAACAGCGTGACGATGTTCGGATCGGTGGGCGCCGACGTGCGTACGTACTCGGGTGCGGGCGACACTGGGAGCCCCTGCGGATTGGGGGCCGACGGCGGACGCTGGGGACCACCCGGGCGCTGGGCGTTGGCCGTGGAGGCAGACGCCGAGGCCGCGAGCAGGGAGAGGGCAAGAAGGGAGAGGCGGGCCATGGGGGAGTGTCGGGTGTCGGGTGACGGGTTTCGAGTGAGGGACTGCTGGCGTCGGCGCTCCATCTCACGCCCGCGGCGACAACCCATCCACGAGGCTGGTCCGGTACGCCTTCCACGCGGGCACGAAGCCGATCAGCATGCCGGCGGCCATCACCATCGCGAGGTACGCATACTCGGTCTCGCCGAGAGCGCGGAAGGCGAGGTGAATGCCGAAACGCTGTTCAATCGGCGACTGCGCGATCGCCAGCCCGCCGTACACGATCACGACGCCGATCACGCAGCCAAGGAACGCGAGCAACGTGCTTTCCAGCACGAGCAGCGAGAGAATCGTGCGCGGGCCGGCGCCGATCGCACGCAGAATCGCCATTTCGCGGCGCCGTGCCTCGAGCGACGAATAGAGCGCCACGAGCATACCAGTGATACTGATCGCCACGGCGAAGATGGCAATCACACGCAGCCCCACTTCGGCGCTGCCGATATTCTGCCACAGCTCACCGAGTGCCACGCCGGGAATGATCGCGGTGAGCGGCTCTACGAGGTCGGTGTTCATCTCGCGCTGCAGCATCAGCGCTTCGAAGCGATTCTTGGTCCCCACGAAGAACGCCGTGATCTGGTCGTCGCCGTGGTCGTGCTCCACCTCGGCGTCGTCGGGAACGGGCGGCGCCTCGGGCGGCGCCTC
>DCZC01000036.1:16710-18065 GCA_002331565.1 Gemmatimonas sp. UBA2094 | reverse complement strand
GGCCTGTTCTACATCTTCCGGCTGTACGTGTATCACGTGCAGAAGCAGGGCGAGCCCGCGGTCACCGCTACCCTCGAAGTGATGGAGCGCCGTCTGCTGCGCGGCATCATGATGCCGGCGATGCTCGTCTCCGTCGGACTGGGTGCCACCATGCTGTATCTGCAACCCGCGCTGCTCAAGATGCCGTGGATGCACATGAAGCTCGGCGCCATCGTCGTCCTGCTTGGCTACCACGGATTCTCGTCGTACACCCGCAAGCGTTTCCTCGCAAAGGACTACTTCCTGAGCGAGACCGCCTGCCGGTGGATCAACGAAGTCCCCACCGTCATCCTGTTTTTCATCGTGATCGGCGTGATCGTCCGCAAGCCGGGGTGATCTCGGTGCGTGGAGAATCAGTTGCCCTTTACTCCCTTGCTTCCCGGCCTCGAAAAGCGCGACCGTCAGCGCAGCACGCGCACCTGTCGTAGCATGGTCGTCTCGCCGAGCATGGTTTCGATCTGCACCACCTGACCGGTCGCCACGCTCACCCACACCACGCTTTCGCGATTGCGCGCGAGTGTGAGCACCACCACGTGACAGTCTTCGCCCTGCACCGGCGTGCGCCCCGTCACCTGGACGCGGTATTCGCGCAATCCGCCGTCGAGGTCGTACACGGGGAAACGCGCCGCGAAGTCCTTCTCGAGCGGCAGCGCGCGCAGCAGCAACTCCCAGTTGCCCGCGTCAAAGGGTGCAACACGCAACGTGGTGTCGAGTGGAACCGGCGGCGCGTCGAGGGGCGCCAGTGACCCTTTCACGCGCGCGCCGCTGAACTCGAGCAATACGCGACGGTTCTGCTGCAACGACCGGCGCGCCCGCGGGGCCAGCGTACGGGCATCGGTGATGGTGGTATCCACCAGCTGTACTGTGCCGCGCTGCAGGCGCTGCACCCGCACCACCACCGGCACGCCCGCGATCGTGTCGAGGCGCCACACGTCCTCGAGGCGTCCCACCGGGATCTCGTCGGCATCACGGAACATCGTGAGGCTGTAGCGAACGGAATCGCGCACCGCCCAACCGCGGCGGAGCACCGAGTCGCCCGGCACGATCCGTGGCGGCAGCGGTGGCTGCGCATCGGGGCCCGCCATCGGCCGACCCGCGCCGACGGCCACCACCACCGCCGCGACGAGTGTCGCGACGGTGGCAAGCCGGCTGCTCATCACTTCTCAGTACTTGTAGTGCGACGCCTTGTACGGGCCTTCCAGCGGCACGCCGATGTACGACGCCTGGTCGGTCGTGAGCTGCGTGAGCTTCACGCCAAGCTTGTCGAGGTGCAGGCGCGCCACCTTTTCGTCGAGATGCTTGGGCAGCGTGTACAC
>DCZC01000036.1:15942-16468 GCA_002331565.1 Gemmatimonas sp. UBA2094 | reverse complement strand
GAAGCTCGCGCTCATCACGAAGCTCGGGTGGCCCGTGGCGCAGCCGAGGTTCATGAGACGGCCTTCGGCAAGAATGAGGATGGAGCGCCCGTTCGGCAGTACGAACTCGTCGTACTGCGGCTTGATGTTGATGCGCTTCATCCCTTCGACCTTCTTGAGCCCGGCCATGTCGATCTCGTTGTCGAAATGGCCGATGTTGCTCACGATGGCTTTGTCCTTCATGCGGCTCATGTGCTCGACGGTGATGACGTTCTTGTTGCCCGTCGCCGACACGAAGATGTCCGCCTGCTCCACGATGTCTTCGAGCGTGGTGACCTGATAGCCCTCGAGCGCCGCCTGCAGCGCGCAGATCGGGTCGATTTCGGTGATCACCACGCGCGCACCCTGCCCCTTGAGCGCCTGCGCACACCCCTTGCCCACGTCGCCGTAGCCGAGCACCACGACGATTTTGCCCGCGAGCATCACGTCGGTGGCCCGGTTGAGACCGTCGACCACGGAGTGACGGCAGCCGTACAGGTTGTCGAAC
>DCZC01000036.1:15504-15762 GCA_002331565.1 Gemmatimonas sp. UBA2094 | reverse complement strand
TTGTCGAACTTCGACTTGGTCACCGCATCGTTCACATTGATGGCCGGGAAGGCCAGCGTGCCGGCGCGCTCCATCTCGTAGAGGCGATGCACACCCGTGGTGGTCTCCTCCGACACGCCGCGGATGCCGGCGAGCACCTTGGTCCAGCGGCCGGGGTGCTTCTGCTGTTCGGCCCGGAGCAGGTCGAGAATCACGCCCCACTCTTCCGGCTCGTTGTCGCTGTCGAACGACGGCACCGCACCCGCGTGCTCGTACTCC
>DCZC01000036.1:11774-15257 GCA_002331565.1 Gemmatimonas sp. UBA2094 | reverse complement strand
TCGGGCCACATGAGCGCCTGCTCGGTGCACCACCAGTACTCCTCGAGCGTTTCGCCCTTCCACGCAAACACCGGCGTGCCCTGCGGGTGCTCCACCGTGCCGTTGGGACCCACGGCCACCGCGGCGGCCGCATGATCCTGCGTGGAGAAGATGTTGCACGACACCCAGCGCACATCGGCGCCGAGGTCCACGAGCGTTTCGATCAGTACCGCCGTCTGCACCGTCATGTGCAGTGAGCCCATGATCTTGGCGCCCTTGAGCGGCAGCTTTCCGGCATATTCGGCACGCAGCGCCATCAGGCCGGGCATCTCCTGCTCGGCGAGACGGATTTCCTTGCGGCCCCACTCCGCCAGCGCGAGATCGCGCACGGCAAAGGCGGGACGGTCGAGCGACGTCAGCAGCGCGACGCCGTGTTCGGTCATGATCGAGGTGGCCATTGGCTGGTCAGGTTGTTTGAAGTACGGAAGATCAGGTTACGGGGTCCATCGTGTACGCCAATACCATTGCCGCCCGTGGCATCGCCACGGCCGTACAGCTGAACAACGCGGGGCCGTGCGCCTGCGGGTCCATCGCGAGGGGGACATAGCGCGGGTGCTCGAAGCCGGCCTCGCGCATCCACCCGCGCAGCGTGGCCTCGTCGAACCCGAGCCACACGTGACCCATCTGCTCACGATAGCGTTCGTTGGCGTGCGGCCGCATGTCGGTCACGAGCAATCGTCCGCCCGGCCGGAGTACGCGGTGCACCTCACGCAATGCCCGTACGGGGTCAGTCACGTGGTGCATCACCAGCATCATTACCGCCACGTCGAGCACCCCGTCGTTGAGCGGCAGCGCCTCGAGTGCGCCTTCCGTCACCGTCACGTTGGCGTGTGGCGCGAGACGTGCGGAGGCGGCGGTGAGCATCGCCGGGGATGCGTCGATCGCATGGACATGCTGTACGTGCGGCGCGAGGGCAGCGGTGAGCGCGCCCGTGCCGCACCCGAGGTCACCCACCACCCACTGGGGCGAAAGCAACGCGCACGCCGCCAGCAGGTCCGCGCGGGCGCCGAACAATTCGGTGCGCAGCGTATCCCACTCGGCGCTCGCGGTCGCGAAGAACGCCTGCGAACTCCTGCGCCGCGAGGCGAGCACGGCGTCGATCCGCGCGGCGTCCTGCAGCGCGGCGGGGGTGTTGGCCATCGCCCCCCGCACCAGCTCCCACAACGAGAGCGTGTCGGCATCGAGCAACGGATGGCGGCGATACCAGCGGCTCACCCCCTCCGCGCGCGAACTCACCCACTCCTGGTCCGCCAGAATCCGCAGGTGCCGACTGACCGTGGACTGGGGGAGCTGCAGGGCCTGCGCCAGCTCGCCCACCGTGAGCTCCTGCCGCTCGAGCGCGGCGAGCAGTCGACACCTGGTGGTGTCGGCGAGCTCGACCATGCGGTCGTGGATGGAGAGCCGGGGGGCGGTCATCCGGTCAATATATCCTATCATCCGGATGAACGGATAGTGGGGTCATATCCCCTTCCCCTGTGCGGTTTTCCCTCTCTCACCGCCAGCGCCGGCACTGTACCATACAAGCGATGCCTGAACTTTCCTTGACGTTCGACCTCCTGGTGGCCGCCCTCGTCGGGATGGCGGTCGGGGTGGAACGCGAGTGGTCGGGGCACAGCGCCGGGCCGGACGGCCGGTTCGCCGGTGCCCGGACCTTTGCCCTGCTGGGGACCATCGGCGGCTTCGCCGGATGGTTCGTACGGCTGGGGTACCCGGCGTTGGCCACCGTCATCGCCGCAGGGGGCGTGCTGCTCCCCATCGTGGCCTACTGGGCCACCATGCGCCGCCCCGGCACCACCACCGACGGGACCACCGAGGTGGCGGCGGTGATGGTCGTCGCCCTCGGGCTCACCGCCGGCCTCGGCCTCCGCACCCCGGCGTCCGCCGCCGGCGCCATCATCGTCGTGCTACTGGCCGAGAAGTCGCGTCTGCAGCAGGCGCTGCAGCGCATCGATGCCAACGAGATGCGCGCCGCCCTGCTCTTCGCGGTCCTCGCCCTCGTCATTCTCCCGGTGCTCCCGTCGGGGAGCTACGGACCCTACGAGGCGTTCCGCCCGCGCCAGCTGTGGACCGTCGTGTTGATGTTTTCGGCGCTCAACTTCGTGGGCTACATCACACGGCGCCTCATCGGCGAAACGCGCGGGCTGGGCGTCACGGGACTCGTCGGCGGCTTCGTCTCGTCCACCGCCGTCGCGCTCGGCTTCAGCCGGCGCAGTCGCGACGAACCTCAGCTCGCCCTGCCGCTCGCTCTGGGCGTGGTGGCTGCGTGCACGGTGCTGATTCCGCGGTTGCTCGTCGTCACGGCCGTGCTGCGCCCGTCGCTGGCGTGGGCCTTGCTGCCGGTATTGGGCCCGGTCCTGATCGCCGGCCTCGTCATCATCGGCCTCGCGCTCTGGCGCGAACGCGACACGCGCCCACATCGCCGTGGCGCCCATCACGCTGTGGGAGCGGTGCCGGCCAAGAACGGCAACGGCCCCAACCCGCTCGGCCTGACGTCGTCGTTGCAGATGGCCGTGGCGTTTCAGGTGGTACTCTTCGCGCTCGCGTGGATCGAGCAGAACGCGGGCCAGACCGGGGTGATCGCCTCCGCCACGGTGCTGGGGCTCACCGACATGGATGCGCTCACGCTGTCGATGACGCGGTTCGCCGCCGATCCCGCGCAGGTGCGCACGGCGGCGGCGGCCATCGGTGTGGGGGTCCTCGCGAACACGTCGCTCAAGGCCATGCTGGTGCTCACCATCGGCGGGCCGCGCTATCGCCTGCGCGCCGCGACCGGTCTCGCCGTGCTCGCGGTGGGGAGCGCCATCGGTCTGCTCATCGGATGGCCGCGATGACCGGCTCCGTGAGTGCGATCGGGCGCACCACACGCGCACTGATCTCGCCGGTCGGCAGCGGGGCGCGCTTCGTCGTGGGGGTGGCGCGGGCCTCGCGCGACGTGCGGACGTGGATCCCGGAGTTCTCCGTGCACGCGCGGACGCTGGGCGTGGAATCACTCCCCATCGGCATCTTCATCGCCCTGTTCACCGGCATCGTGCTCGCGCTGCTGGCCAGCTACAGCGTGGGCGACATCGTGCCGCCGTACTTCGTAGGCACCCTCGTGCAGAAGACGGTCACGCTCGAACTCGCGCCGGTGCTCACGGGGCTCGCCCTCGCCGGCCGTGTGGGCGCCAACATCGCCGCCGAGCTGGGCACGATGCGCGTCACCGAGCAGATCGACGCCCTCGAAACGCTCACGTTCGATCCGATGAGCCATCTCGTGGTACCGCGGGTGCTCGCCTCCGCTGCGATGTTTCCGGTGGTGGTGGCGGTGGCGATGCTCGTGGGTCTGCTGTCAGGGTGGGTCGCGTCGCTCGCGCTGCTCGACATCAGCACGCCGCAATTTCTCAAAGGCGTGCGCATCTTCTTCACGAGCTTCGACGTGCGCTACGGCCTCGTGAAGTCGGCGAG
>DCZC01000036.1:1644-11510 GCA_002331565.1 Gemmatimonas sp. UBA2094 | reverse complement strand
CGCGCCGTCGTGATCTCCGCCGTGATGATCCTCGTGCTCGACGCGTTCTGGGCCGTGGTGTGGCTCACCAACCGCACGCTCAAATGACTCCCTGCCGTACGTCCGTTTCCGGATGGTCCCATGACCAATAGACGCGCCAGCGATTTCGTCGTCGGGGTGACGGTGCTCGTCGTCACCGCCGTCACCATCGGCGGCACCCTGTGGCTCAAGCAGGCCGATCTCGGCGGCCGCACCCGCCATCTCACTGTGCGGTCGCGCGACGTCGGTGGCGTCGCGCTCGGCAATCCCGTGGTGATTCGCGGCGTGCGCGCCGGCCGCGTGGAGCAGATTGCCCTCGGCGACGACAACTGGGTGGTACTCCGGCTCGGTCTCGACGGTGATGTCGAGATGCCGAAGGATCCCGTCGTGCTGCTCGCCGCATCGACCCTCTTCGGTGAGTGGCAAGCCACCGTTACCAGTCGTGATGGCGTGCCCGCCAATCGGGAACTGCGCGCCGCCATCGAGGAGGCGCGCACCAACGCCGACACGCTGGCCGGTGCCGTGCTCCCCGACATCGCGCAGCTCACGGCCGTGGCCGGACGCATCAGCGGCGACGTGGCCAAGGTCGCGGAGCGCGTGCAGGTGGCCTTCGACGACGCCGCCGCACGCGAGTTGCGCGAAAGCATCCGCAACTTCGCGCAGCTATCGGGCGAACTCGCGCGCACCGTCAACGTGCAGTCGCGCAACCTCGACAAGATCAGCACCAACGTGCAGAGCGGCCTCACCACCATCAACGACGCCGCGGCGCGTCTCGACGCTTTTTCCGGCCGCGTGGACAGCGCCACCAGTCGCGGCGAGCTGCAGACAATCGTGGCCAATTCGCAGAGTGCGGCGCGTGAGCTCGTGCAGGCGGCGCAGAACCTCAAGCAGATCACCGACCGGCTCGATCGTACCGAAACCGGTCTCTCGCGTGCCGTCTCGCGTGCCGATTCGGTGCTCGCCAAGGCCAACAGCCGCGCCGGCACGATGGGGCTGATGATCAACGACCCGTCACTCTACCAGCAGAGCGACTCGCTGGTTCGCGAACTGCGCGCGCTCGTGGCCGACGTGAAGAAGAACCCGAAGAAATACATCAACGTCAGGGTCTTCTGAGGGCGCGGGCAGAACTGCGCCGTTTCACCCCGTAGCGGGTACGGCGAGTACGCCCACCCGTGCCGTCCGCAGCACGCGCGTGGCCACCGAGCCCACCACCAGGCGCTCGAGGGGCGAGTGACGCTGTGTGCCCACCGCGACGAGATCGGCGTTGGCCTGCTGCGCGAACGCGAGGAGCGCCGGCGCCGGGTCGCCACGCACGGCCACCGTGTCCACCCTGATGCCGTCCGGCACGTGGAGCTGCGCACGCACCTGATCGAAGAGCGGCGGCAGCGTTCGGCCATACTCGACGTCCCACGCCTGCCAGTCGGCGCTCGGATGTTCGAAGCGCGGACGCACGTGCACCAGCGTGAGATGGCCGCCGGGCGCGAGCAGGTGCAGGGCCAGCCTCGCCGCCTGTCTGCTCGCCACGCTGAAGTCGAGCCCCACCACCGCGCGCGACGGTACGGCGGGGAACTCGGGACCCACGGCCAGCACCGGCACGCGCGATTCGCGCAGCGTGGCGAGCGTGGTCTCGGTGCCGAACAGCCGGTCGAGCGGATTGTGACGCCCGATGCCCATGACGATCAGTGATGCGCCGCGGCGCTCGGCTTCCCCCGCCAGCACGCGCGCCGGCGACCCTGTGAGCACCGCAATCGGCCACGACGGATCACCGGCGGCCGAAATCCTCACCGCGCGCCGGAGGTCGTCCAGCATGGTGGCGCGGCGCGCTTCGTCGAGCTCCGCCGGCACAGGCAAAACATCCATCCCCGCCGCCACGCCGGGCACGGGTTCGCACACGCCGATCACCTCGAGGACGCCGCCGAACGCCGACGCCGCCAGCCGCCCGGCGTTGAACAGCGCCTCGTGAGACACCGCGGTGCCGTCGCAGGCCACCAGCACGGGGCCACCGGCAATCGCAGATGATTGGCTGGAGGAAGCGATGGCGGACAAGTAGACCCCTCCCGACGGGTCACGCGTATTGACGCCGCCGTGACCGTCAGCGGGAATTCGGTCGAGGCGACGCAACACGCAATAAACACGGAGGGTCGCACAGTATGGGGACGTCCCCTATCGGGGAGTACACCTTATGCTGTCAGGGCATCCCGCACAGCGATCGGCGGAAGGCATGAGACGTCGGATCCATGGCACGCGAACGTGCCGCTGCTACAGCGCCCACCGCAGGGCCCGCGCCACGCCGTCGCCCACGCGATGGGCCCATCTGCGCCGGCGCCACTCGGCCGCCGTGATCTCGAGGCTTCCTTCGAGGTCCGTCGCGTACACCCGCTCCAGTGCCGCTCCACACGCGTCGTCGAATAGCAGCACATTGCACTCCGCGTTCAGCCACAACGAACGGAAGTCGAGATTGGAGGAGCCGATCAGGCTGGCGTGTCCGTCCACCACCAGCGTCTTCGCGTGCAGCGTGGCGCGCTGATACTCGAAGATGCGCACGCCGCGGGCCAGCAGATATGCATAGGCACCGTGTGCGGCGTGACGCACGAGTGGCACGTCGGTGCGTGCACCAGGCAGCAGCAGACGGACGTCGACCCCCCGGTGCGCCGCCGAAGCCAGCAGGTCGAGCGCCCGCGTGGGCGGTGCGAAGTACGGCGTGGTGATCCACAACCGTTCGCGGGCCGCCCCGGCCAAGGCGACCAGCGTGGTGAGCATCTCACGCTGTCCGCGCCCGGGACGGGGATCGATCACCAGCACCGCGGAATCATCAACGGTGGCGGTATCGGCGGTACACCGAACCCGACGGCCATGCCGCCGGTCACGACGCGTCCTGAGCTGCTGCTGCAGACGCTCTCGTAACGGGGGCGCGTACGGCCGCGGAGGCGGCTTCAGCGCACCTTCGCTCCAGCTCACGTAGTCGAGGCCGGGCAGCACCGGCCCTCGCGCACGATCCCAACCTTCGGCGAACACCGCAGCGAGTTCACCGGCCACCGTGCCGCGAAGCTCCACGAACGTATCGCGCCACGCAACGCGCCGGCGGTGGATGCTCGAGCCATACTCCTCACCAATATTCATGCCGCCGGTAAACGCGGTCGCGCGATCGATCACCAGCAGCTTGCGGTGATCGCGTCGCAGCGCGTCGAACGGGTGATGCCAGAAGCAATGGAAATGCCGCACCAACACGCCGCCCGCCTCGAGCGTCACCCAGAAGGCCTCGTTGGTCGCCAACGATCCCACCGCGTCGGCGAGCACGCACACGCGGACCCCTCGCGCCGCCGCCTCCAGTAGCGCCGACTGTACGCTCACGCCAAGCGTGTCGTCGCGCAGGATGTACGTCTCGAGCAGCACCTCGTCGCGCGCGTCGGCGATGGCGGCGCGCATGCGCACGAAGGCCTCCTCGCCGTCGGGAAGCAATCGTACCGGTGGGCACCGATGCAACGGACCGCCGTCGATGCGCTGCGCAAGTGCCCGGAATTCCGGATCACGTACCCCGTCCGGCAAACGGCGCGCCTGCTCCCACGCGCGCCAAGCGCGTTCTGCTCGGGAAATCTGGGTGGGAGTCATGCCCCGCAAACATAGTCCGCCGCCCAGTACGCCGCCGGGCACGTCGCCGATGTACGCCGCCTCTCGCGCAACAGCACCGGGCACGCCATTCTTCGGTATGCCCCTTCTGCTTCGTCTGCTGATCAATGCCGCCGCGCTCTGGTGTGCCGCGCGCTTCCTCGACGGCATCCGCTACACGGGCAGCGCTGCGGGGCTGCTGGGACTGTCGCTCGTGTTCGGCGTGGTGAACACGCTCATCCGCCCGGTGCTCGCGTTCTTTTCGCTCCCGGTGCTCATTCTCACGCTCGGCCTGTTCTCGCTCGTGCTCAACGCGGCCATGCTGCTCGTCACCAGCAGCGTGGCCACGACGCTGAACATCCCCTTCCACGTGGACGGCTTCCGCGCCGCGATGCTGGGTGCCCTGCTGGTGAGCGTCATGGGCACCGTACTCGGCTGGATCCTCATCCCGGCCGATCGCGACGACGACTGACGGGCGCGACGCCGGCTCAGCCGCCGAGCAACGCGTCGATGGCGTTGATGACCTGCTCGCGAACGGACGCCGGTGACACCACCACCGCGTCGGGGCCGTACTGCATGACGTGGCGTACGGCCCACGCTTCGTCGGCCAACGGGTACGACACCTCGATACCGCCGTCGGGAGCGACCGGCTGCCCCGTGCGCTCGGCGATCCACCGCGCCACCTGCGGGGAATAGCGCACCACCAGCGTGTCATCGGTACCGTCGTCCTTCTTGAACACGCCGCCGCTCTGCAGCACCTGCGCGACGGAGAAGTCTACGGGCACCTCGTACCCCTCGGCGGTAATGGTCGCACCGGTCACGCGGTCGAGACGGAACACCCGCAGCGCCTCGGCCCGCTCGCAGTGCGCCACCAGATACACATGGGCATCGGCTCGCACCAGCGCATACGGACGCACGCGGCGCGCGCTCGGCTGCGACTCGTCGGGGCGCTGATAGTGCATGAGCAGCACCATCCGCTGCTCGAGCGCCGTCTGCAGCACCCCCAACACGGCGAGCTCGGGCTCCGGTGCGCCTTCCGCCAGCACGATGTCTTCCCGCTTCGCCCCCTCGGACACGATGGCGGCGCGGCGCACGGTGATGGCCTTGAGCGCCTGCCGCGTGCGCGTCACCACCGCCCGCTCGTCCACCGGCAGTTCCCGCTGCAGCATGCCGAGGCCGAGGTCGAGCGCGAGCATCTCGGGGCGATTGAGCTTCTGCGGGCGCTTGAAGTGCGACGACTGCATGGACGCCTGTCCCGCCGTGTCGATGTACACCTGGACGGTGTCCACCCAGCCGGCCGGCACGTCGTACCGTTCGAGCGACGCGAAGTCCTTGGTGAGGTCCTTTGGTGCGCAGCCGATGCGGGCGGCAAGGTCCCGGATGGACAGCCCCGGCTCATCGGCCATGAGAGGAAAGGCCATGAGCAATCGCTGCAGCCGTTCGTCGGCGCGGATCATGCCGCCTCCGGCTGCATGGCGCGCTGGGCGGCGCGCGTGGCCTGCAAGAGCGCCCGCCACTCGCCCACGACGTCCTGCGGCGCGATGGGGTGCGCCTCGCCGCCGAACGACATGAGCCAGCGCAGGAAGGAGTCCCGACGACGCACGCGGAACGTGCGCACGGTATGCGTGGCGGCCAGCGCCTGCACCTGTGCGGCGACGGTCGCGTCGGGCGTGGCCGGCAGATCGTCACCCAGCTGCCGTCCCTGCGACACGAGGCCGATGTCACCGCGGAACGCCACGAACACCGTTTCGTGATCGCCGTTGCCCAGCTCCCACGCCCGACGCGAGGCGGCGTACGCGGACAGGTCGAACCCCTCGGGAATGTCGAAGTCGGCGTGCTGCGGCTTGGAGGCCATCTTCGCGTCCCGGATGCGACTCACGCGGAACTGGCGCATGCCGTTGGCGTGCACGTCGCGCGCCACCAGATACCAGTGGCCGGTGAGAAACACCAGGCCGTAGGGTTCCACGGTGCGCGTCGCGGTTTCGTCACGCTCCATGCTGTGGTACGTGAACGTGAGCCGCTTGCGCAACGCCACCGCGTCGTTGAGCACGTCGAACACGACACTGTCTACCCGCAGCACCTGCGCCGCGGGCAGGGCGGCGGCGAAATCCTCGAGATCGAACTGCAGTTTGCGCAACGCGCGGCTCGCGTCATCGGCGAGTTCGGGATGTCCCAGGCTCGCCACGCGCGCCGCCGCACGGCGCAGCGTGTGACATTCGTCGGGGGTGAGCACGAGCGAGGCACGCCCGCCGGCGGTCGCTGCAACGCGACGCGGCTGTTGCAACACGTCGGTTTCGGCCGGCAGCGCGGTTGCCATGACCGACAGCAGTGGCAAATAGAAGTCGGTGGTGCGCAGCTGATACCGCCCGGTTCCCTCGCTGTCCACCACGGTGTCGATCACCACGCCGAGCTCGCGCAACTCGCCCTTGTCGCGCTCGAACATGCGCAGCAGGCTGTCGCCCTGCACCGACTCGTCGGCATAGCCCGGGACGTCACGCCGCAGCTCGGACAGCGACACGGGGAAGCGGCGCGAGAGCAGCGCCGCGAGCAGATCGAGCCAACGATGCAATTTGTCTGATGCCGCCATACGAAGACGATGCCGGAAACGGGTAACGCGAAACGCCCGGTGCGACGCAACTAGGCAAACAGTGGAATGACCATCTGACAAAAGAGCGCACCCACCACACTCATCGCGAAGCCCCACAGCAGCAGCTGACGGAACAGGCGGCGCGTATCGTGCCCCGCCGGGACGGCGGCGATACACAGGCCGCCGATGGTGGAAAGCGGCGACACATCCACCAGCGCGGCGCCCACGTTGATGCTGAGCGCGATTTCCAGCGGATTGCCTCCCCCAAGCTTCTGCACGAGCCCCGGGATGGCGGGAAGGAACGCCGGGTACACCACGCCGGAGGTGGAACTGTACGTGGAGATGAGCCCGGTCACGCCGGCGATGACGCCGTTCACCGTGGCCGGTGTCGCCAGCCGTGACAGCAGCGTGGTGAAGAGGTCCATGCCACCGGTCTTCTCCAACACGCCGATGAGCACGCTCACCCCGCAGACCATGGTAATCACGGGCCACGGCACCTGCTTGAGCATCGCGCTGTCGTCACCGACACCGGCGAGCACCAGCACCCCCGCGGCGGCGAACGCCGTCAAGCCGGGCGGCAGCTTGAGGAACAGCACGCCCGCCACCCACACGGCGCCCACGGCAAACGTCACCGCATGACGCGGGCGGAACGGCACGGGCTCCATTGCCTCCTGCTCGAGCGGCGGTGCCTTGAACAGCGCCGGCCCGCCGAACAGCACCCACGCCGCAAGCGCCACCAGCGCGTGCGCGGTGAAGTTGGCGAGGAACACCGCGGCACCGTGCCCGCCGAGCCCGGTCTTCTCCATCAGCGACAGCACGAGCACGCCGATGGCGCTGATGGGCGAGAGATTGCCGGCATTGACGCCATTGCCGATCATGAGCGCCGCCAGCAGCATGGGCACGCGCGCCCGGTGCGCGAGTCCCATCGCAATGGGCGCGAGTAATGCGGCCGTCGCGATGGAGCCGGGGCCCAGCGAACTGATCACGCCGGCCAGACCGAAAAGCAGCAGCGGCAGCCACGCCACGTGCCCGCGCAGCGCGCGCAGGCCGGCGTGCGTGAGCGCCTCCATACTGCCGTTGGCCTGCGCCACACCGAAGAGCAGCGTGACACCGAGCAGCGTGAGAAAGAGCGACGACGGAAACGCCGCCATCACCTGATCCACCTTCCAGCCGGCGGCGAACACACCGACGGCCCACGCAAGCGCGACCGCCAGCACGCCCACGTTGAGGCGCGACGTGAGGCTCACGGCCACGACGAGCAGCAGCGCCAGCAGAGAAAGGGCGGCGGGGCTCATGCGCGGCCTGTCGTCAGGGTGGTCGTCAGGGGCGCCGTCATGCCGCCGTCCACGGCGGCAGCAGATGACGCTGCACCTTGCCGAGCGCCGTACGCGGCAGAGCCGGCACCCGCACGAACCCGCGCGGCACTTTGAAGGAGGCGAGCTGCTGACGCACGGTCGCCGCGAGCGCGTCGAGATCCACCGCATCGTCGCACACCACGTACGCCACCGGCACCTCGCCGCGTACCGCGTCCTTCACCCCCACCACCGCCGCTTCGGTCACGCCCGGCAACTCGGCGAGCAACTCTTCGATTTCGCGCGGATAGATGTTGAAACCGCCGGAAATGATGAGATCACTGCGTCGGCCTTCGAGCGTGATGTAGCCGTCGGTGCTGCGCACACCCACATCACCGGTGCGGAACCAGCCGTGCACGAACGCCGTGGCCTCGGCGTCGGGGCGGTTCCAGTAGCCGCGGCAGACGTTGGGGCCGCGCACCAGCAGTTCCCCGCTCGTGCCGTCGGCCACCTCCTCGAGCTGATCGTTCACGATGCGCACCGCCGTCATCGGGAGCGGCATGCCGATCGTGCCCGGTCGGCGCTCACCGTGAAACGGATTGCTCACGTTCATGAGCGTCTCGGTCATGCCGTAGCGCTCGAGAATCACGTGGCCGTACCGTTCCGCGAACGCGGTCATCACCGGCGCCGGCAGCGGGGCCGAGCCCGAAACGAACAGGCGCATGGTGGTACCGATGTCGCGCGCCTCCGCCTCCGGCACCTCGAGCAGGCGCACGTACATCGTGGGCACACCGAAGAACAGGGTGGGCCGGTACCTGGTGAACCACGCTGCGGCCTTGTCGTGCTCGAAGCGCTCCAGCAGCTTCATGTGACAACCGCTCAGCAGCCACACGTGCAGGCCGTTGCCGAGTCCGTGCACATGAAACAGCGGCAGCACCGCGAGGTACCGGTCGGCGGCGGTGATCTCCCAGGTCTGCACCAGCGCCAGCCCGTTTGCGGCAAAGTTGCCGTGCGTGAGAATGGCGCCCTTCGAGGCCCCGGTGGTGCCCGACGTGTACACGAGCGCTGCCGGCGTCTCCGCACCGATACCAATGCCGCGCAGCGCCTCGCTGCGATCGCCGGCGGCGGTGTGCATTTCGGCCGCGAGCTCGTCGACATCCCACCACACGGTGCCCGGCGGCAGCAGCGGCGCCTGCGCCGCGGTGGTGATCACGGCCACCGGCGACGCGTCGCTCACGATGTGCGCGATCTCGCGCTCGCGATACAGCACGTTCACGGGCACGCAGATCACGCCGAGCTTCATGCACGCGATCCACAGATCCACGATCGCCGGCTGGTTCGCCAAATAGAACGCCAGCCGGTCGCCACGTGAGACCCCGCGCGCCTGCAGTACGTGGGCGAGCTGATTGCTGCGCGTTTCGAGGTCGCCGAAGGTGAGCGCGGTGACCGTGCCAGAAGCGCCTTCGTACTCCAGCGCGGCGCGCTCCGCGCGACCGATCAGGCTGCGATCGAATAGTCCGAGTAACGACATGGCGCGGAAGGTACGGGGAGGGTACCGGCCGCGCCATGCACCGCCGCGGTCGCCCCTCTCGCGCAACGACCGCGCACTGACTGCGCGACAACTGCGCGACGACTGCGCAGTTACCGCAGCCCGAGCTCCTGGACCAGCGCCCGCACGCCGGTCAGCGACAGGCTGTCTTCCTCGAACACGATGACCCCCACCAACGCCCGGCTCACGTCGTCGGGGAGCCGGTCGGCGCGGAACGCCTGAATCACCGGGCCGGCGCTCATGGCATCGCCCAGTCGCGGGCACGACCAGCCCGGCGCCAGCGTCGGCTCGCTGTCGTACCCGTTGGTGAGCACCGCCTGCAGCCGCACGGCGGTGGTCCCACGGTAGGCCAGCGGGGGATGCTGCCCGAGGCTGCGTTCGAAGAGCGCCTGCCAGGCCATCGGACGGGCGCCGGTGTCCCGGCGGCCACTCGCCACCACCACCCGCGGCGAACGGGAAAGCACGTGCATGCGTTCTACCGCATCCTGCAGGTCCTCGAGAATGCGCGACTGGCGCTCGTCGGGGCCTCCGGGTGTGCCGGTCCCCGTCATGCCGGTTGGCTCGTTCATGCGCGGAATCTCCGCGGTGTCGCGCCAGGCAGCCACCCCCCTGCGCCGTGTTCACGCTCTTCCTCGTCGTCTTTCTCGATCTGATCGGCTTCGGGATGATCATCCCCGTGTTCCCGTTCTACGCGGAACGCCTCGGGGTGTCCCCCTCGACCGTGATCTTCTTCATCGGGCTCTACTCGGCGGGGCAGCTGGTGGGTGCGCCGCTGTGGGGCAGCCTGTCCGACCGCATCGGCCGTCGCCCGGTG
>DCZC01000036.1:1269-1480 GCA_002331565.1 Gemmatimonas sp. UBA2094 | reverse complement strand
GCATCGGCCGTCGCCCGGTGCTGCTGTTCACGTTGTTGGCGAATGCCGCGTCCACCTGGATGCTGGCCTATGCCGACACCGGCGTCACGCTGGCGATCTCGCGGGTCGCGGCCGGACTGGCCGCCGGCAACATCTCCGCCGCGTACGCCTACACGACCGACGTGACCACCGACGCGACGCGTCCCAAGGCGCTGGGGCTGCTCGGAGCCGC
>DCZC01000036.1:871-1068 GCA_002331565.1 Gemmatimonas sp. UBA2094 | reverse complement strand
TTCGGCATGGGGTTCATTCTCGGCCCGGCACTGGGCGGCCTGATCGCCGGCAACGAGACGGACAACGCCGGCTCGCTCGCGCGCGTGGCGCACGCGGCGGCCATCATGTCACTCGTGGCCCTCGTACTCACCGCGCTCCGGTTGCCCGAGTCGCTGCCTCCCGACAAGCGACGCCAGCCCCACGCGCCGCGGCAGAG
>DCZC01000036.1:387-683 GCA_002331565.1 Gemmatimonas sp. UBA2094 | reverse complement strand
CCCCGCGTGTTCCTCGCACAGCCGGTGCTGCGCGGCCTGCTCACCACCACCTTCGTGGTGATCTCCGCGGTGGCCCTCATGCAGAGCGCTCTGGCACTGTTCTCCGCCGAACGACTGGGCGTGGGGCCACGTGCGCTCGGGTGGATCTACGCCTTCAGTGGCGTGATTTCGGTAGCCATTCAGGCCGGCATCATCGGCCGGCTCACCACCCGCTTCGGCGCCCGCCGCCTCGCGGCGATGGGCGTGGTGCTCGTCGCGATCGGCATGGGCGGCATTCCGCTGGCGTCCAACCTCGC
>DCZC01000036.1:0-200 GCA_002331565.1 Gemmatimonas sp. UBA2094 | reverse complement strand
GTCCTGCTCGTCGCCCTTGCCGTGTTCAGCGTGGGCTCTGCGCTGTTCAACCCCAGCATGAGCGGCCTGGTGGCCGCCGCCGCGCAGCCCCGGGAGCGTGGCAGCGTGCTCGGCGCCTATCAGGCCGCCTCCTCCTTGGGGCGAGTCATCGGCCCCGTACTCGGCAGCGGCATCGCGAGTGCCGTGGGACTCGGTGCGCC
>DCZC01000017.1:4076-4368 GCA_002331565.1 Gemmatimonas sp. UBA2094 | reverse complement strand
GGGTGATCGGCGGCCTCGTCGCGCCCGGCCATATCCGGCATCCCGCCGTGGTCCCGCTGCTCGAGATCGGCCCGCGCGCCGGTCATCCCCCGGCGCCGGCCGTGGCGGCCGCCATTCCGGGTATCGCCGAGGCGATCTCGGCCGCCGGCCTGCAGGCCGTGCTCCCCGACAACATGGCGGTGGCGCTCTGGGAGAAGTTCCTCTTCATCGAGCCCATCGGCGCGGTGCTCGCGGCCTCCGGCGAATCGTTCGGTCCCGTACGAACGACCCCGGACACGCGTGCCCTTGTAGA
>DCZC01000017.1:0-3809 GCA_002331565.1 Gemmatimonas sp. UBA2094 | reverse complement strand
AGCGGTACGATAGTTTGCCACCGGACGAACGCACCAGCATGGCGCGCGATCTCATCGCCCGGCGCCCCAGCGAATTCGACGCGCAGACCGGCGCCGTGGTGCGGCTCGGCCAGCAGCTCGGTGTACCCACGCCGGTGCACGACGTGCTGGCGGCGTTGCTCCGGCCGCGCGTCGTAGCGGCCGACTGACGCGACGCGGGGGCCGGCTGCCTCGCGCCGCCGCGATCGTCACCGCCACTATCCAACGAAATCACAGCGGGTTGCGACTGCGCTGCGTACATTTAAATCAGATGTGCCGCCTGCGCCCGTGACGAACGGGTGGGGCGGTGTGTCCGTGTCGCGCATCCCCGTACGTCGCCCACGCCGGTCCCCTTCCCGCCGGCTGTGGTGCCACTGTGTCAACGCAGTATCCCGCAGGTTGACGACGCACGCGTGCGTCGGTTGTCGCCACCCCGTGTGGCGCCCATCGCATCACGCGTGCACTCCGTGGAGTGGCTGGTTATGAAGGTTCTTCTCGCATGGTCGGGTGTGTCCGCAACGGTGACGATGGTGTCGTCGCTGGTCACGGCCAATCCCGTCATCCCTCCTCGTCCGACGACGCTGCCCGCGCGTCCCGTCGTGGCGGCCAAGCATCCGGTGCTGTCGCGCGCCATCACGCCCACGCGCGCGCCCGCGAAATTCGGCGCGCGTGGCATGGCCATCGCCGCACTCGACACCACGGTGCAGCGCTACTGCGGCTCGTGTCACAACAACACGATGCGCCGCGGCAATCTGAGCCTCAAAGGCTACAGCATCGCCACGGCCACGCAGAGCGATGCCACCGAAAAGATGATCCGCAAGCTGCGCGCGGAAATGATGCCGCCGCCGGGGTCGAAGCGTCCCGGGGGTGACACGCTGCTCGCCCTGGTGGAAACGCTCGAATCCACCATGGATGCGGCGCCCGTCAACCCGGGCACGCGGTCGTTCCAGCGGCTCAACCGCGCCGAGTACGAGCGCGTCGTGCGCGATCTGCTCGGCCTGCAGGTGAACGCCGGCGACTGGCTGCCGCTCGACCAGAAGAGCGCCAACTTCGACAACATCTCCGACGTGCAGGCGCTCTCGCCCACGCTGCTCGAGGGGTACCTCAACGCGGCCGCGGCAGTGAGCCGCATGGCGCTGGGCGACCGCAAGGCGGTGGTGGCGCAGACGCTGTACAAGACGTCGCCGTTCACGTCGCAGCACCCGTGGGACCATATGGAAGGCACGCCCTATGGCACCCGCGGCGGCATGGCGATGCGCCACAACTTCCCCGCCGACGGCATCTATCAGATTCGCGTCAACGTGGGCGGCGGTGTCGGTCGCCCCATCGAAGACGTGGATGTGTCCATCGACGGTGAACGCGTGGCGCTGCTGCACTACGACCGCGGCCTCAACCGCAACAGCGAGTCGGCCGACCTGCCGCTCGGCGCCGACTATCTCCTCACCGAGCCGCTCACCATCAAGGGCGGGCAGCGCATGGTGAGCGTGAGCTTCGTGAAGAACGTCGACGGCCCGTACGAAGATCTCATCAAGCCGCACGAATGGTCGCGCGCGTCGCAGGGCAATGGCGCGGCGGGGACCACCGAGCCGGCGTACCTCATGGACGTGCTGCTCACCGGCCCCACCAAGGTGCTGGGGCTCTCCGATTCGCCGAGCCGCCGCCGGGTGTTCACCTGCGCGCCCACGGCCGCGGCTGCCCAGCGCGCGTGTGCCCAGAGCATCCTCGAGCGGCTCGCGACCCGCGCCTATCGCCGCCCGCTCAACGAGGCCGACCGCACGTCGCTCATGGCCTTCTACGACAAGGGCGTGAAGGTCGGTGCAGAAAACGGCTTCGAAGACGGCGTCCGCCTCGGGGTGCAGGCCATCCTCGCCAGCCCGCACTTCGTCTTCCGCTTCGAGCGCACGCCGGCCGGCGCCGCGGAAGGAAAGGACTACAAGATCGACGATCTCGAGCTGGCCACGCGCCTCTCGTTCTTCATGTGGAGCACCATCCCCGACGAGCGCCTGCTCACGCTCGCCCGGCAGCGCCGCCTGTCGCAGCCGGTGGTGTTCAACGCCGAAGTGAAGCGCATGCTCGCCGACCCGCGGGCCGAGGCGCTCAGCACGCGCTTCGCAGCCCAGTGGCTGCGCCTGCAGGACCTCGAGAAGGTGAAGCCCGACGCGTTCCTCTTCCCCGACTTCGACCAGCTGCTCGGCACCGCCATGCAGAAGGAGACGGAGCTGTTCTTCGAGGAACTGGTGCGCAAGGATAAGAGCGTGCTCAGCGTGTTCACCGCCGACAGCACGTTCGTGAACGCGCGGCTCGCCAAGCACTACGGCATTCCCAACGTCAGCGGTGAATACTTCCGCAAGGTGGCGTACGCCGACGATCAGCGTCGCGGGGTGCTCGGCCACGGCAGCGTGCTCGTGCAGACGTCGCTCGGCAACCGCACGAGCCCCGTGCTGCGCGGCAAGTGGGTCATGGAAGTGCTGCTCGGGGCCCCGCCGCCACCGCCGCCACCCAATGTCCCCGACCTCGAACAGACCGCGGGGGCGAAGGACGGCAAGGTGCTCACCACGCGGGAGCGCATGGAGATGCACCGGGCGAATCCCACGTGCAAGTCGTGCCACAACTTCATGGACCCCATCGGTCTCGCGCTCGACAACTTCGACGTGACCGGCCGTCTGCGCTTCCGCGAGAACGGCGCGCAGCTCGATACGCGCGGCAACCTCTACGACGGCACGTCCATCACCACCACCGCCGACCTTACGAAGGCGCTGCTCAAGCGGCCGCTGCCGCTCATGCGCAACTTCACCGAGAACCTCATGGCCTACGCGCTGGGCCGTCGTGTCGAGGATTACGACATGCCGACCGTGCGCGCGATCGTACGTGATGCGTCGAAGCAGAACTACCGCATGTCCGCGTTCGTGATGGGTGTGGTGAACAGCAAGGCTTTCCAGACCAAGCGCGCCGAGCCGGTGACGGCCGACGCGAACCAGAACTGAGTCCCTTTCCGGAGCACCGTTTATGCAGTTTCTCGCGCAGAAGACGCTCGAACGCCGCTCGTTCCTGAAGGGACTGAGCGCGACCATCGCCCTCCCGTATCTCGACGCCATGGAACCCGCCGGCCGATTCCTCGGCGGCAGTGCCACCGGTGCCGCGGCCGGCCATCAGCGCCTCGTGTGCATCGAGTCGGTGCACGGGGCGGCGGGCAGCAACACGTGGGGCGCATCCAAGTTCCTCTGGGCGCCCGAAGGTGTGGGCCGCCAGTTCGAGTTCAACGCCGACAGCGCGCTCTCGCCGCTCGCCGACTGGCGTCAGCATCTCTCGATCATCAGCAACACCGACTGCCGCATGGCCGAGGCGTTCGACGCGCCGGAAATCGGCGGTGACCACTTCCGGTCGAGCGCGGTGTTCCTCACGCAGTCGCACCCCAAGCAGACGCAGGGCAGCGACCTGTTCGTGGGCACCAGCTTCGACCAGATCGTGGCGCGCAAGATCGGGCAGGACACGCCGATCCCCAGCATGCAGCTGTGCATCGAGAACCTCGATCAGGCCGGTGGCTGCACGTACAACTACAGCTGCGCGTACACCGACACCATCAGCTGGGCCTCGCCGCACGAGCCGCTGCCGATGATCCGCAATCCGCGCGCGGCGTTCGACCTGCTCTTCGGCGCCGGCAGCGACAACGCCGACCGTTCGGCGCGCCGCCGCGACAACGGCAGCATTCTCGATTGGGTGGTGGGCGAGATGAACTCGCTCAAGCGCACCCTGGGCCCCACCGACCGCCGCCGGGTCGATCAGTATCTCGA
>DCZC01000219.1:12812-12951 GCA_002331565.1 Gemmatimonas sp. UBA2094 | reverse complement strand
GCCCCCACGCCGGCGCCCGCGGCTGCCGTGCCGGTGTCGGGCACGGTGGCGGCCGGGACGCGCTTGGCGTTCGCGAACGGCGCGAAGGTGTGCAGCAACACCGTGGCCGTGGGGGACACGTTCACCGCCGAGCTCTCGA
>DCZC01000219.1:12121-12649 GCA_002331565.1 Gemmatimonas sp. UBA2094 | reverse complement strand
GACACGTTCACCGCCGAGCTCTCGAGCCCCGTGAGCGCCACCAACGGCATCAGCATTCCTGCTGGCGCGACGGGGACCTTCGAAGTAACCGAGGCGAAGTCCGCACAGCACAGCACCGACAATACGACGCTGGCGGTGCGTCTCGTGTCGGTGCAGTTCGGTGGCCGGACGTACCCGGTGCAGAGCACTATCGAGACCGCGAGCACCGAGCGGGTGCGCAGCGCGTCGAAGGGCACCGACACCAAGAAGGTGGTCGGTGGCGCGATCATCGGTGCCATCGCGGGCCAGGTGATCGGCAAGAACACCAAGGGTACGGTGATCGGTGCGGCTGCGGGTGCGGCGGCGGGCTCGGCCGCGGCGGCCGCGACGGCGAATTACGATACGTGCATCAACGGGGGCGCGACGATCGCGGCCGTGCTGGACGCGCCCGTGACGGTCCGGCCGGCGCCGGTACCCTGACTGCTGAGATCTGAGTACTGAGAATTGAGCAGGCAGAAGGAGAATTGAGCCCGGATCGCGGTGAGAGTT
>DCZC01000219.1:4251-11946 GCA_002331565.1 Gemmatimonas sp. UBA2094 | reverse complement strand
CGGTGAGAGTTGAGCTGGCTAGCAGCGAGAGTTGAGGCACTCAACTCTCACCGCGAGATCACTCAATTCTCACTGCGATCCGGGCTCAATGCTCACCCTCGAGGCTCAACTCTTCATCTCGCCGCTCAGATCGCAGCTCTCGGAGTTCAGTACCCGATCGCGCCACCGGAGCGGCGGGGTTCCGGTTGCCCCTCCCATCCTCCCTTCACACGCATGATCGCGTTCACGTTCACGAGGCTGCGCAGTTCGCGCATGGCATGCCCGAAGCCCCGGAGCGAATCGAGGACGGCGGGCTTCACCCCGCCGGCTTCGAAGGTGAGGGAGTCCGGCAGCGCCTGATGATGCATGCGCGGTGCGCGCATCGCGTCGCCGAGTGACATGCGATGCTGGATGACATTGAGGATCACCTGGCTCGTGCCGGTGATGATGGTGGGGCCACCGGCAGCGCCGACGACCATGAGCACCTGATCCTTGGGGTCGAGCACGATGGTGGGTGACATCGCGCTCAGCATGCGCTTGCCGGGCTGAATGGCGTTGGCTTCGCCTTGCACGAGCCCGAACATGTTGGGCTTGCCGGGCTGCGCCGCAAAGTCGTCCATCTCGTCGTTGAGCATGAATCCCGCCCCGCGCACCCACACGCCAGAGCCCCACGAGTTGTTCAGCGTGGTGGTGGTGGCGACGGCGTTGCCCCGTGCATCCACCACCGAATAGTGTGTGGTGTGCTCGGGCTCGCGCGCGGCCTGCTGCATGAGCGGCTCGAGCTCGCGGGTGGGCGTACTGCGCGTGTCCGCGATGGTGGCCTTGAGCCTCGCCGCGTAGCTCTTGCTCGTGAGCTGCGCGAGCGGCACCGGCACGAAGTCGGGGTCGGCGAGCTTCGCATTGCGATCGATGAACGCCCGCTGGTACGCGCTACCCACGAGATGGAACCAGCGGGTGCTGCCGTACTCCGGCAGGGTGGGATATTGCTCGAGGATGTTGAGCGCTTCGGCCGTCGTCACGCCGCCGCTCGAACTCGGCGGCATCGACAGCAAGCCGTAGCCGTGAAAGGTGGTGCGGATGGGGGTGCGCCACGCGGGGACGTACTTCGCGAGATCGGCCTTGCTGACGATACCGGTCACGCCCTCGGCACCGCGCTGCATTTCGGCGACGAGCGAATCGGCGATCCAGCCCTCGTAGAATGCCTTGGGCCCCTTGTCGGCGATCGCCTGCAGCGTGCGCGCGAGATCGGGTTGCACGAGGCGTGCACCTGCGGTGAGCGGGGTGCCGTTGGGCGCGAACGGCGTGCCGCGCTGGTAACGCACGAGTGTCTTCGTGGCACGTTCGATGCTGGTGGCGAGCGCCGTGTCCACCACAAACCCGTCGCGTGCAAGCGCGATGGCGGGCTGCATGACCGTGCTCAGCGGCATCGTGCCATAGCGTTCGAGCAGCGCGGTCAAACCGGCGACCGCGCCAGGTACCCCGGAGGCGAGATGGCCGTAGATGCTCTTGTCGGTGAGCTTGCCGTTGGCATCGAGATACATGTCGCGCGTCGCGGCGAGCGGCGCCACTTCGCGGTAGTCGATGGCGGCCGTGCGTCCATCGGCCATGCGTACCACCGTGTAGCCGCCGCCGCCGATGTTGCCGGCTTCGGGCCACGCCACTGCGAGCGCGAAGCCCAGCGCCACTGCGGCATCCACGGCATTGCCGCCCTGCTTCATGATGTCGGCGGCCGCGCTGCTCGCCTCCCTGCTGTTGCTCACCGCCATCACGCTGGGCGCGAAGGTGGCGCGCTGTCCGCTGGGCAGTCGCCATCCCGCCGGAAATTGCGCCGCGACGCGCTCGGGGATGGCCGGATCGCCAAGTGGCTTGACGGCCAGGGCCGTAGACGCACCCGTGCTGGGGGTGGAGGTACCGGCGCACGCAGTCAGCGCAGCCGTGGCGATGAGTGTCGAGAACGGGCGCGAGGAGGGAGCGCGCATGTGGGATCCTGTGTTGGCGTACGACGTGGGAAACCGGTACTTCAGAACGTTAGCCGCAACGACGCCCGTGCCGCCCGGGTGCGGTACGTCCGGCCAGTGCCATTCGGGAGAACTTCCGTCGAATGCTACTCCGAGGTTGACCTGTCGTTAAGTTACTCCTGCGTCCCCCGAACAGGCACGGCATCGCGTGGGAATTTCTCTGAAATTCCCGGCTGTGCGGACGCGCTGCGCGCGCTGCTCCGGCGACCGACGCGCCCCTGTGTCCGCACCGCTCCCTCAGCTGCCGCCCGTGTCCACTCCGACACTCGACCCGCGGGTCACCGAACGTCGCAATCCGCGCACCGTGAGCATCGATCTCGCGTCGCCGCTGGAGATCGTCGATCTCATCACTTCGGAAGACCGGGCGGTGACCGATGCCGTGGCTTCGCAGCGCGAGCCGATTGCGCGTACCATTGCCGCCATCGAGACCGCGTTCCGCGCCGGCCGACGGCTGCTGTACGTGGGCGCGGGTACCTCGGGGCGATTGGGGGTGCTCGACGCGAGCGAGTGTCCGCCTACCTTCGGCACCGATCCGCGCATGGTGGTGGGGATCATCGCGGGAGGCGACCACGCGCTGCGCAATCCCATCGAGGGCGCCGAGGACGACCCGTCCGCCGGCGCCGCCGAGATGGTGCAGCACGACGTGACCGCCGGTGACGTGGTGGTGGGGATCGCGGCGAGTGGTACCACGCCGTTCGTGCGCGGCGCGCTCGAGCAGGCGAAGGCGCGTGGCGCGACCACGGCGCTCGTCGCGTGCAGCGAGCCCCCCGAGACCATGAAGGCGCACGCCGACATCCTCATGCTCCCCATCGTGGGGCCCGAGGTCCTCACCGGGAGCACCCGGCTCAAGGCAGGTACCGCAACCAAACTGGTGTGCAACATGCTCACCACCGGCGCGATGATCCGCGTGGGGAAGAGCTACGGCAACCTCATGGTGGATCTGCGCGCCACCAACGTGAAGCTGCAGGACCGGGCAGAGCGCATCGTATGCGAAGTCACCGGGCTCGCACGCGAAGCCGCGCGGCTGCTGCTGCAGCAGGCCGAGGGCGGTGTGAAGCGCGCGCTGGTGATGCACGCCCTGCAGGTGGACGCCGCCACCGCCGACGCGCGCCTGCACGATGCCGGGGGCGTGATCCGCAAGGTGGTGCCCGACGCACCGCCTCCGGTCATCACGCCGGTCGCGTGATGCCGATGACGCGCACCACCAACGGCGAGATGCTGTTGGTCGGCCTCATGTCGGGGACGTCGCTCGACGGCATCAGCGCTGCCGTCGTGGCGTTCAGCGAACGTGACGGCCTGGTGCACGCCGACCTTCGGCATTTCGCGCAACGTGCCTACCACGACGAAGCGCGCGCCCGTCTGGCCGCCGCGATGCACGGCGCCAGCGCGCAGGAGTACTGCCGCCTGCACACCGATCTTGGCACCTGGCTCGGCGACGCCGCACGCGATGCCATGCAGGGCGCCGGCGTGTCGGCGCACGAGGTACAGGCCATTGCGTCGCACGGCCAGACGCTCTGGCACGAACCGGGGCACAGCACGTGGCAGATCGGCGATGCGGCGCGGATCGCCGAGTGCACGGGTTGCGCCGTGATCAGTGACTTCCGCACGCGCGACATGGCTGTGGGCGGGCAGGGGGCGCCGCTCGTCCCCGTGGCCGACATGCTGCTCTTTGCGCACGACACCGAATGGCGGGCCCTGCAGAACATCGGCGGTATCGGCAACGTGACGCTCGTGCCGCCGCGGGCGCTGCACGATATCGAGCCGGCGCGTGCGTTCGATACGGGCCCCGGCGTGGTGATCATCGACGGCGTGACGCAGCGACTGTTCGGACAGCCGTTCGACCGGGATGCGGCAATCGCCGGACGTGGGCGCGTGCTCGAGCCCGTGGTGCGCGCGTTGCTCGACCTGCCATATCTGCACGGGGCACCGCCCAAGAGCACCGGGCGGGAGTTGTTCACGCCGGCGTTCATCGACGATTTCATCGGGCAGTGCCGTACCGCGGGCGGCACCGATGCAGACGTTGTGGCCACCGCCTCGGCGTACACCGCGGCCACCATTGCCGATCAGTACGCACGGTGGCTGCCGGAGATGCCCGCCGACTGCGTGGTGTCCGGTGGGGGCGCGCGCAATCCGTTTCTGCTGCACGGCCTGAGCGATGCATTGGCGTGGCAGGCCGAACGAACCGGCCAACGCATGCCGGTGGTGCGGCACTTCGATACGCTGTTCTTCGACGCAGAGGCCAAGGAAGCCGTGGCGTTCGCGTTGCTGGGCTATCTCCATCTTACCGGTCGGCCGGGCAATCTGCCCAGTGCCACCGGTGCGCGTGCGCCGCGTGTGCTGGGCGCACTGACTCCCGTTGCGAAGAGTGTGTTGTCATGAGCGAACAGTCGCGTCGCGACCTCGCGCAGTTGTTGCTGCCGGTCATCCGCTGGACACCCGATCGTGGGTTCTCCGAAACGCGCGCCCTCATCGATCATGCCCTGTCGATTGGCGTGGGTGGGTTCCTGTTGAGTGGCGGTGAACAGGACGGCGTGCGCGCGCTCGCAAAGGAGCTGCAGCTCAAGTCGAAGTATCCGCTGCTCCTCGCCGCGGAACTCGAGCGTGGCGCTGGTCAGCAGTTCGCCGGCGCCACCGGGCTACCGCCGCTGGCGGCGATCACCGCGATGGGGGACATCGAGGCGTTACGCCGTGCCGCGCGGCTCACGGCGCGCGAGGCGCGCACGATGGGGGTGAATTGGAATCTCGCGCCGGTGTGCGATCTCGATCTGCTTGCCGAGAATCCGCTCGTCGGCGCGCGCGCGCTCGGCAACGATGCGCGCAAGGTCGCGCCGCTGGTGCAGGCGTGGGTCGAAGCCACCCAGGCCGAAGGCGTGATGGCGTGTGCGAAGCACTTCCCGGGGATCGGTCGTGCCACGCAGGACTTCCATCGCGATGCCGTGAGCGTGGACACGCCGGCCGACCAGCTCAAGGAGCTCGACCTGCATCCCTTCCGTGCCGCGATCAGCGGCGGCGTGGCGAGCGTGATGATGGCGCACGTGGCATATCCCGCCCTCGACAGCAGCAAGCTGCCCGCGACACTGTCACGCGAAATCGTGCAGTGGCTCCTGCGTCAGCAGCTCAAGTTCGAGAATCTGGTCGTGGGCGACCTCGCGACGCTGGCCGGCGTTCACGACGGGCGTGATGCGGCCGAGGCATGCGTGCAGGCGCTGCGCGCCGGATGCGACGTGCTGCTCTCGCCGGGGGATCTCGACACCACGCTCGGCGCACTCGAGAAAGCGCTCGACGACGGCACGCTCGACCCCGAACGCGTGAAACAGAGCGTGCGCCGTCGCCTCAAGTGGGCGCAGTGGGTGTCGCCGCCGAACGACTGGCGCCGTCCGAGTGGTGCAGACACGGCGTGGGGCGCCTTGCTCGCCGACAAGGTGCTGCGAATCGAGCACGGCCCGGTACCCGTGATGGCGGGGATCACCGAAGTCGCCATCGTCGACGATGACGACGAGGTGGAAGGGCGTCGCGCCGATCGCACCGGAATCGTGGATGCCATGCGTCTCGCCGGCAACGACGCGCGCATCGTGAGTGCGCCTACGACCGCCAGCGCGGGCCCCTTCGTGATCGCGCTCTTCGCCGACTATCTCCCCAACAAGGGGCGGGGCGCGCTGCGCGAAGACACGGTGGCCATGGTGAAGGCATTGGCCGGGCAGGCCGCAGCGATGCGCCGCGAGGTCGTGCTGGTGGGCCTGGGCGACCCGCGGTGGGTGCAACAGCTCGCGATGAGCGTTCCCACGGTGATTGCGTGGAGCGGTGATCGTGTCATGCAGCAGGCGGCGGGACGCGGCCTGCTGCGCAGCGGAAAGTAGGCGGAGCGCGGTGGCCGACCGCGCCGTTTGCGGTCAGCCGCCCAGCAGGGTGAGCGCCGTCCACACGGCGGCAGCGAGCGCCACCACGGCGAGCACGATGAATACCGGCTGAGCGGCCCGCCGCCGTTCGGTAACGAGCGGTTCCGCGTTGCCCGTCGCCGCTTCGGCGCGGGCGCCAGCGGCGGTGCGATCAGCCGGCTGGTCGTCCCCGGTTTCGGTCACGCGCTTCTCCGCGAACGACGCGTCGGCGGTGACAGCCGGAGCACTACCCGGCGGCGACGGCCTGCGGATACCGTTTCGCGGCACCGGCTGAACGTTGGCAAGTTCCTTCGTCTGCTCGAAGAGCGTACCGGCCAGCGGGAATGCCGTATACCCCACGGTATCGCCGGTGACCGACGGTGAAAGGGCGTCCCCGTCGAAACGGACGGCCACCACGGTGATGTTGTCCGGCCCGCCACGCGCATTGGCGCGGTCGACGAGCGTGCGGCACAGCATGCGGACATCGGGTTCGGCGGCCGTGAGCGCGGCGATCTCGTCGGCCTTCACCATGCCGGAGAGACCGTCGCTGCAGACGATGAGCGTGTCGCCCGAACGCAGCTGCTGGTGCGTGAGGTCCACCGTCACGTGCGCCTCGGGGCCAAGCGCCTGCAGGATGATGTTGCGCCGATCGCTCACTTCGGCCTCTTCGGGCGTGAGCTCACCCGCCTCCACCAATCGCTGCATGAGCGATTGATCCTTCGTGATCTGCTGGGCAACACCATCGCGTACGAGATACGCCCGGCTATCCCCCACCTGTACCACGAAGAGCCGGTCGCCGAGCAGGCCGGCGATGGTGGCGGTGGTGCCCATGCCCCGGTGCTCGGGGTAGTCGCGCGCGTGCAGGTGGATGCGCGCATTGGCGGCCACGGTGGCGTCGCCCAACCGCGCACCTTGCACGGTGATCAGGAAAAAAATCGACTGCAGCGCCAGGCTGCGAATGAAGATGTCACGGTTGACCGCCAACAGTGGCCGCCAGCTCTGCCACAAGGCGAGTACCGCCCACGCGACCTTGCCGGGGTAGGCACGCAGGGCTTTTTGCGTCAGCGCCAGGCCGAGCAGGGCGCCGATCCATTCAGCCAGCACCGAGGCCCGCGCTGAACCGACCACGCCCCACTCCAGGCCAATCACGAACCACAGATTGAGAGCGATGTTGATCAGGTTGGTGCTCAACAGAATCGCCAGCGGGGCACGGGCGTTCTGGGTGCCGAGAAACCAGCCGACCAGCGCATAACTGGCCAGCGCNNGCATTGGCGGCCACGGTGGCGTCGCGCAGCGCTTCCGCGAAGGACTCGGCCGTTGGCGAACCCGCCGACATCCACTGCTTGCGCAGCCCCTCCAGGACAAGTTCGCTGGCCATGCTACTGGCCAGTTCGCCCGAGGCGGCGCCGCCCATCCCGTCGGCGACCAGGAATAACAGTCCGTGAGCGTCGGCCCTGATCTCATGATGCCCCCGACCGAAGTCGAGGGGCGTCCCCGACTCCAGGTTGGCCACCAGGAAGGCGTCCTCGTTGTGTTCGCGCGAACATCCCACGTCCGTCAGCGCGAACACACGGACTTCCACCCGGCGGTCATCGCGAGGCGTCGGCGCCGAATTGGAGTCGAATGTGGTAACGGTCACAGCGTCGATGAAACGGGCTTTTGCGGCGGTAGGGCGGTTTCCATAGATCCCTACGGAGGTGCTCGCCGGAGGTTGCACCCGCAAGCCGGAATGCGGAAGAGTCGGAAATTGACCAGCGGCTCAAGATGGCCCGCTCGTCGGCACGGGGTCAAATTCGGAGTCATGCGGAGCCCCTCCTGTAATC
>DCZC01000219.1:3771-3949 GCA_002331565.1 Gemmatimonas sp. UBA2094 | reverse complement strand
GTGCGTCCCGCGCCCGCGCCGCGGTTCACCCCCGGGTTGCCGACCGTGCCGGCGGTGCGCGGCGCCCCGCTGGCGGTCACCGTGCGATACCCCTCCCCCAATCAGGTCATCTCGGCGCGCGACTCCAACTTCCTGCTGGGGAGCGTGGGTTCTGGTGATGCGACGCTTACGGTGAATG
>DCZC01000219.1:0-3502 GCA_002331565.1 Gemmatimonas sp. UBA2094 | reverse complement strand
AACGAGCTGGTGGTGGCGCGCGGTGCCGATACGGCGCGACGCACGTTGCCCATCCGCTATCCGGTGCGCCGCGCCCTGCCGGCAGCCGGTGCACTGCGCGTGGACACGGCCTCGGTGGCACCGGGGCGAGGCTGGTGGGCGCAGCCAACGGAACTGGTTCGCGTGGGTATCCGCGCACCCCGAAACGCGCAGGTGACACTGCTGGGCCCCGACGGTGTGCGCCGCCCGTTGCGCGCGCCGGTGCCCATTGGGTTGACGCCCGATGCGGCCGATCGCGCAGCGACCGATTCGGCAGCCGACGCCGGCGTCGTGTTCGCCACTGATGTGGCAGCAGCCGTGCTGGGCGACAGCGCGCGCCCCGCACGCGTGCTGGTGACGCGCGGGGCCGACTCGGTGGCCATACGTGTGCCGTTCGTGCGCACGCTGGACGCGACGCGGCGCGTGGTGGGCGAGTTGCTCAGCACAAGTCGTGTGGGCAGCGAAAGCGATCAGGCGATCAATGCGCGCACCATCGTGAACGGCACGTACAAGTGGCAGCTGCTGCCGAAAACGGTGCTGGAGGTGACCGGCCGGCAGAACGGCTTCGTGCGCGTGCGCCTCGACAACACGCTCGACGTGTGGGTGGACGGCGACGAAATCCGCCTGCTCCCCGAAGGCACCCCGCTGCCGCGCCGCGTGACGGGCGGCATGCGCGTGACCCCGTTCGACGAGCATGCCGACGTGGCGATTTCGATGGCTGACAGACCGGCGCATCACGTGGAAGCGGAGGGGCGCCGCCTCACGCTCACGCTGTACGGGGTGCAGGCCAACCCGGAGATCTCGCCGATGCAGGGGGGCGCAGCCGGTGGGGATTCGCTCGTGCGCCGCATGGAGTGGGAGCAGGTGACGGGCGATCGCGTGCGCATCACGCTGCATCTCACGCAACCGGCTTACGGCTGGCTGTCGTTGTGGGACGACGAGCGGCGCGCCTTCGTACTGCGTGTGCGACGGGTGCCGCGCATCGATGCGCAGCAGCCGCTCAAGGGACTCACCATCGCGGTGGACCCGGGGCATCCGCCAGCCGGTTCCACGGGGCCCACGGGGCTGTACGAAGGTGACGCCGTATTCCCGGTAGGGCTCAAACTCGCCGAACTGCTGCGCGCGCGGGGCGCGACCGTGGTGATGACACGCACGAGTCTCGCGCCGGTGGGCCTCGCGGAACGCGCCGTGCTCTCCCGGCAGGAAAACGTCCACGCGTTCATGAGCATCCATCTGAATGCACTGCCGGATGGTGCGAACCCGTTCACCACCAACGGCACGAGCACGCTGTTCTACCACAACGCGAGCGAGCCGTTCGCGCGTGAGGTGCAGCAGGCGCTACAGGCGCGCTTCGGTCTGCGCGATCTCGGCGTGCACTACCAGAACCTCGCCATCGCGCGCCCGAGCTGGTATCCGAGCGCGCTGGCCGAAGGGCTGTTCGTGATCATCCCCGAGCAGGAAGCGGCGATGCGTGACGAGGCGTTCCAGCTGAAGTTCGCGGAAGGCATGGCGGAGGGGCTGGAGAAATACTTTGCATGGTTGAGGCGGGAGAGTGGGCGGTGAGGCTTCTACCAGGTGGTTGCGCCCCGCTGCATGAATTGCCGCAGGTCAGGCTTCCGCGCTCCGTGTTTCCGCCGTTCGTGCTTCCGCTGTTCGCGCTGCTCACGATACTCCTGCGCGCACCAACCGCTCACGCCCAAACCGACCCCCGCGGCGCCTACCGTACCCTGCGTACCCCGCACATCGCGCTGCATTTCCCCGTCGCCCTCGACTCCCTCGCGCGGGTGGCGGCGCTGCACGCCGAGCGTGCGTACGGGCAGCTGAGCGCCGAGCTCGCGCCGCCGCGCGGGGTGATCGACATGCTGCTCACCGACAACACCGACGTGAGCAACGGTTACGCCACCACGTTCCCGAGTAACCGGGTGGTAGTGTACGCGGTGCCGCCGCTCAACTCGCGCGAATTGCGCTTTCACGACGACTGGTTGCGCATGGTCATCACGCACGAGTTGGCGCACGTGTTTCATCTCGATCGCGCGCGCGGGCTGTGGCGACTTGGCCGCTGGGTGTTCGGCCGTAATCCGATCTTCTTCCCCAACGCGTACACGCCGAGCTGGGTGAAGGAAGGGCTGGCCGTGCATTACGAAAGTGCCCTCACCGGCAGCGGGCGCGTGGCGGGCACCGAGTTTCCGGCCATGTTGCGCGCGGCGGCGCTGGACAGTGCGCTCATCCCGTTCGGGCGGTGGAGCCTGGCGTCGTCGCGCTGGCCGCGTGGGCAGACGGCGTACGGGTACGGCACGACGGTGATGGAGCGGGCGAGTGACCTGGCCGAGTCGGCGGCCGATACGTCGTTGGGCATGCGCCGGTTCGTGGAGGCCTCGGCGCGGCATCTGGTGCCGTTTCGTTTGAATCGCAATGCGCGGGTGGGGTTTGGCACGCGATTCGCCGATGTGTGGAAGGGCTACCTGGATTCGCTGCAGCATCACGGAGGCACAGAGCGCCACGGAGGCGACGGCGTGGGCCCGTGGCGCACGGTGAGCACGCACGGGTGGTATGCCGAATCGCCACGCTGGTTGGGGAATGACTCGCTCGTGTGGAGCGCGAGTACGGGGCGTGAGGTGACCGGGTTGTATGTGGCGCCAGTGCAGGGTGGAGATGCGCGGCGGGTGGCGTGGCGCAACGCGCTGGACGTGAACGTGCCAGTGGACTCGTCGCTTTCGCGCGTGGTGTTCGCGCAGCTCGAGCGGCGCGATCCGTATGTGTTGCGCAGCGATCTGTACGTGCGTGAGGGTACGCACGAACGCCGGCTCACCTTTGGCGCACGGCTCACGCAGCCCGATGTGCGCAGTGACGGGAGCATCGTGGCGGTGCAGCTGGCGCCCAACGGCAGCCGGCTGGTACGCGTGTCGCCCGACGGGCGGGACATCGCGCCGCTCACCCCGTTGTACGCCGGCGTGAAGTGGGCGGAACCGCGATGGTCGCGGGATGGCGAAGAGATCGTGGCAGTGCAGTTCGTACCGGGTGGAGTGCAGCGAATCACCGTGCTCGGCGATGACGGTGTCGTGCGTCGCGTGGTCACCGGACAGGTGGGAGTGTTCGCGAGCCCATCGTTCACCCCCGACGGCACACGGCTCGTGTGGGCGAGCGACCGCAGCGGGCGCATGCAGATCGAGACGGCGGATCGCGGTGCGCGCGACGTCGTGGATACGGTGGCGTGGACGTCGTCCTTACCGCAGGCGCGTCAGGTACACGCCGCACCGTACGCCGTGTACGAGCCGAGTGTCTCGCCCGACGGCAAGCAGGTGGTGGCACTCATGCAGCGAGGCGACGGCTTCCACGTGGTCACGGCGCCGCTCGACACCGCCGGCGCCTATGCGCAGAACGCGTGGTACGGGAAGCCGCTCGAGGGGCCACACTCCGCCGACTCGGCCCGCATCGCGGCGTCGGCGGCCGGCGTCTACCACCCCGTCCGCCAGCTGTTGCCGCG
>DCZC01000199.1 GCA_002331565.1 Gemmatimonas sp. UBA2094 | reverse complement strand
AGCGCGTCCGTCACGGAGCCGCGTACCGCCGAGGCCGTCTCCGGCGATGCCGCCCAGGCGAAGTTGCCGCCGCTCGCGCCCTGGACCGATCCGCGCATGCGTCTGATCCGCCGCGCCACGTACGGCCCGCGCGCGTCCGACATTTCCGACGTGAAGACGCTGGGGTACCAGCGGTGGCTCAACGATCAGGTGAATTACGCCACGCGCATCGACAACAGCGCGCTCGAGGCGGATGTGGTCATGCGCTGGCCCAATCTGTCGCGGTCGGCGGCCGAACTGGCGCCGCTCGACATCAACATGCTGCGCACGGAGCTCACCAACGCAACGATGTACCGCGCGGTGTTTTCCAAGCACCAGCTCTACGAGCGCATGGTCGAGTTCTGGACCGACCACTTCAGCATCGACATCAACAAGGTCAACCACCTCAAGCTCGTCGACGATCGCGCGGTGATCCGCCGCCACGCGATGGGCAAGTTCGGCGACCTGCTGAAGGCAAGTGCCAAGAGCCCGGCCATGCTCTTGTACCTCGATCAGAATCTGAGCCGGGTCGGCGCGCCCAATCAGAACTACGCGCGCGAGCTCATGGAGCTCCACACGCTGGGGGTCGACGGTGGCTACACGCAGCGCGACGTCGAGGAGCTCTCGCGCGTGCTCACGGGTTGGACGATCTCCGCCACGGGCGAGTTCGTGTTCACGCCGGCGCGGCACGATTTCGGCGCCAAGACGGTGCTTGGGGTCACGATCCCCGCCTCGTCGTCGACCGTGGGGCTCGAGGCGGTGAAGGAGGGTGAGCAGATTCTCGACCTGCTCATCAATCATCCCAGTACCGCCCGCTTCCTCGCCACGAAGCTGCTCAAGTGGTTCGTCACCCCGGAGCCCACCACGGAGCAGGTGGATGCCGTGGCCGGCGCCTATCGGGCCACCGGTGGCGACATCAAGCGCATGGTGCGCGCGACGCTCAACGAAGGCTGGCTGGCGCAGGCGCCGCTCAAGATGAAGCGCCCCTATCACCTCGTGGTCTCGGCGCTGCGCAACACGAGCGCGCTCGTCGTGAACATCAATAATGCGGTCGGCGTCGCGGGCTCGTTGGGGCAGCCGATGTTCCAGTTTCTGACGCCCGACGGGTTCCCGGATGGCATGGAATATTGGGCGGGTAACATCACGCCCCGCTGGGCGTTTCTCACCACGTTGGCGGCCAGCACCTCCACGACGACGTACCGCGTGAACGTCTCCCCCTATCTCACGGGGACGCCCGACGCGGCGCTCGACGTACTGAACGCCGAATTGTTCGGCGGCGAGATGGCGCCCGCCACGCGCACCCTGCTGCGCAACTACATCGCCGGTGGCACGATCAACGAAGCGCGGATGCGCGAGACCCTCGGTCTGGCGCTGTGCAGTCACGAATTCCAGTGGTACTGACCCCCGGAGCGCCCCGATGAGCCATCACGATCATTCGCACGAAAGCGGTTGCCCCGAATACCGCGGGCTGTCGCGACGCGAGTTCATTGCCTCGAGTTCGTCGCTGTCGGCGGCGGCGCTGGTCTTTCCGGACTGGTTGCCGCGCATCACCTTCGCCAACAACTTCTCGTCCACGCGCGACATCATCGTGTCGGTGTTCCTGCGCGGCGCGGCGGACGGCATGGCCATGGTGATCCCGCATTTCGAGCCGCGCTATTTCTCGTTGCGCCCCAACATCCGGACGCCGGCCCCCGATTCGCTGGCGGCCAATCGCGCCATCGCGCTCGACAACCGGTTCTCCATTCCGCCCGCGATGTCGGGGCTGCTCCCGGCGTATCGCGCCGGTGACCTCCTGGTGATGCACGCCGCCGGTCAGCGCACCAACAACTCGCGGTCGCATTTCGATGCCCAGCGTTATATGGAGGTCGGCAAACCGGCGGACCCCGACATCAGCAGCGGGTGGTTGGGGCGGCATCTCGCCACGGTTCCACCCATCGCGGCCGCACCGGTGCTCCGCGGTATCGGGTTGTCGACCGGTCTCGCCAAGACGCTCGTGGGCGCCCCGCAGACGCTCCCGATCGCCGATCCCGCCAATTACGGCATCGGCGGCTCGGCCACCACGCGCGCGGCGCGCATGGCGCTCCTCAAGGACAACTACGAGGGGAGCGTGAATCCGCTGCGGGCCGCCGCCCTCGACGCCGTCGGCACCATCGATGTGCTGTCGCGGCTCAACATCAACGCGTACACCCCCGCGAGCGGCGCTACTTACCCCAATACCGGCTTTGCCCGGGGGCTGCGCTCCATCGCCGCGCTCATCAAGTCCGATATCGGCCTCGAAGCGGCGTCGATCGACATCGGCGGATGGGATACGCACGCCATGCAGGACCCCAATGGCGGACAGATGGCCAACGTGATGCGGCAATTCGCCCAGGGGTTGGGCGCCTTCTGGGCCGATGTGGTGAGCACCGGGTACCGCGTCACCGTGGTGGCGATGTCGGAGTTCGGGCGCAACGTACCCGAGAACGGCAGCGCCGGTACGGACCATGGCCGCGCGTCGGTGATGTTTGCCATGGGCAAGCGCATTGCCGGCGGTCGCGTGTACGTCCAGTCGTGGCCCGGCATCGAAGCGGCCCAACTCGAGAACCGCATGGACCTGCAGGTCACCCTCGATTATCGCGACGTGCTCGCCGAAATCGTGCAGAACCGCCTCGAGAACAAGAATCTCTCGTTCGTGTTCCCCGGCTGGACCCCCACGTTCCGCGGGGTCACCAAGTAGCCCGCGCAGCACCGCCGCGCCGGACGACCGGTGCGGCGCCCCGGTGGGGCAGGCAGGTGGGTCATGCGAACTCAACGCGTGAGGTCGAGTCATGAGTGGTCGTAGCACGTGGTTCAGCGTCGAGGCCGGCAGTCGCCTGCGCGCCTGTCGCCGTACCGTGGTGGTGGCGGTGCTGGTCGCCGCGGGCGCCTGCGGCGACGCAACGGGCCCCAAGGGACCCTCGCCGAATGATCCCGCTGCCGGGGCGTTCAAGATGTTGTCCGTGAATACCCAGCCATTGCCGTTCAACATTTTCAACGCGACGGGCTACCGGCTCGACTTCGCGGCCAGCACGCTCGCGCTGCAGACCGACGGCAAGTATCTGATGACGCAAACCACTACCGAAACCGTGGCGGGTTTCGCGTCCACGTACCTCGATACGCTGAGTGGGACGTGGACGCAGGTGGCCGGGAGTCTGTCGCTGCGCGCCCAGGACAGCACCGTCACCACCGCGACATGGGACGGCCGCGATATCCAGCTGACGATGAACAGCGAAGGGCAGACGCTGCGGACCGTCTTCCGCAAGGCCCCCTAGTTGCCCATCGCGTTGCTGGCGACGCTCCGGGCACGGTTCGAGAAACACCGCGCCCGGCACGACGCCCTCGCCTGGGCCGATATCGAAGCCCGCATCGGCGGGAATGCGAAGGCGCTCGCCACGTTGCAGCGCATGGAAGACACGGGCGGTGAGCCCGATGTCATCGCCTTTGATGCCGCCACCGGCGTCGTGACGTTCTGCGACTGTTCGGCGGAGAGCCCGGCCGGACGCCGCAGCCTCTGCTACGACCGCGAGGCCCGCATCTCGCGCAAGGAGAATGCGCCGGCCGGCAGCGCCGTCGAGATGGCCGGCGAGATCGGTATCGAGCTGCTCACCGAGGAAGAATACCACGCGCTGCAGCAGCTGGGACGGTTCGACACCAAGACGTCGAGCTGGCTCAAAGCGCCGGACGCCGTGCGGACGCTCGGCGGCGCGATCTTCGGTGATCGCCGATACGATCGGGTCTTCGTGTATCACAACGGCGCGCAATCGTACTACGCGGCGCGCGGTTTCCGCGGCATGCTGCGGGTTTAACGCCGGTGAACGGCGTGCGCTCGTCATGATGGCCAGCGCCGGTGTGCCTGCTGTTCGCCTGATGCGGCGCCCCCGCGCCGAGGGGACCCGGCCTCAACGCGGAGTGCCGCGATAGCAGCCCACGGTGTATGGGTACTCGAGGGTGGCGTGGTAGTGATAGCCGAGGGACCCGTGCGAATGGCCGTGGCACTCGTCGAGATCACTATTGCGCAGTTCGATGCCGCCAACGCCCTTGTAGCCGTAGATGGGGAAGCCGTCGCGGATGTACCCCACGATGCCCGAGTGCCCGTCATTCAACGCCGACCGGTCGAGTCGCTCGGGCACGAAGTGATAGTGGTAGTCGGTCTGCGCCGGGTGCCCGCCGTGCGCGTCCACGATCTCGTGCGCCACGGCATCGTTCCCGCGCGCATCGGCCGCATTGTAGATGATCACGCCGTTGGTGGTCACGCCGATCGCCCCGAGGGGCAAACAGGTGGGTGTGACATTGACCGCGGGCGCGGCTGGCAACGTAAAGGTGTAGCTGCGCGCCGCGGGCGTTCCCGGGTTCGGATCGATGGCCGTGAGAGCCGCATAACGCGACATCGGCCAATCACCGATGCGTCCATCCACCGGCAGATTGTTGATCTGAATGGTTCGGGTCCCATTCGCCTCCTGCACCGAGTACGTGCCAGAGGCCGGCGCGAACGTACCCGAGGGCAGAAAGGGTTTGCGCAACAGGTTCCACGTGGCGTTGGCGTCGTCGATCCACGTAATGAGTGACCGGACGCTTCCCGGGGCGTTGGGGTTGGCGCCGGTGCACGAGTACAGCTTGCCGACGCCGGCGCCGGTCGTGGACAGCTGCGAGTCTCCCAATCGCAGTTTGCTGCAGTCGGGGCCCTGCGCATCGGTGCACAGCGCGAAGGCGATGTAGTACGGGGCAAGAACATCAGCGCCGGCGTTGGTGCTACCCCCGCCGGTGGAGGCGCTGGTGACCGGCGCCGTCGCTCCGCCGCACGCGGCGAGCGCGCCGAGGCCGAGAGCGAACGTCAGACGGAGCGGGGACGAGGACATGGTGGGCGGGGTGAATGAGTCGGTTTGCCTACGCCTTCACTTCGCACGCCTCGAGTGCGTTGCCGTCGAGGTCGGTGAACCGGAAAAAATAGACGCCGGGCGTCTCCGTCAGTTCGCCGACGTCCACGCCCTTCGCCTTGAGCGCCGCGTGCGCCGCGCGCGCGTCTGCCGTGGCGAGAATGGGGTAGCTGCTCGACGGCGCCCACTCCGCGCCGGTGTCGAGTTGCCACAGGGTGAGCGTACTGCCGGCAACTTCGGCGTCGGGGTCACCGCCGAACTCGACGACCGAGAGCTTCTGCTCCTCGTCCTCGTAGATGGCCTCGGCGCCGAGCGATTGCACGTACCATTGGGTTGCGGCGGCAATGTCCCGCACGCGGATGATGACGGTGTCGAGACCGCTGAAGGGTGAAGGCATGGGCTGAGTGCTTAGGACGAATGATTGATGATTGCTTCGAGGAAGTAGTCCCCGTACTTCTCGAGCTTGGCCTGACCGACACCGGGCACCTGCAACAGCGCCGCGTGCGTTTCGGGCTTGCGGGCGACCATCTCCAGCAGCACCCGATCTCCGAAGACGATGTACGCCGGCACCTTCTCCTCGTCGGCGAGCTCGCGCCGCAGCGTGCGCAACGCATCGAAGAGGGCGCGATCGTCGATGTCGAGTTCGTCGGCACCCAGCGACCGTGACGCCGGCGCTCCAGATACGCCGCGAACAGCCGGGGCACGGCGCCAGCCGGCGCGCGCCACCCGCTCGAGCTCCATCGCGTCCGTGAGTCGGTCCTCCACGCTCTGACCGGCACAACTGTCGCACGAGGCGCCGCACGATTCGATCTGTTCGTCGAAATGGCGCACGAGCGCCTGGTGACGGCAGTCGCCCCGTTCGATGAGATTGAAGAGCGCCTTGGTGCCGGCGCGCGTACGCTCACGCACGGCGTCGTCTTCGATGCGATCGGTGAAGCGCTCGTGCGCGATCACGTCGGCCCACGAATAGAACATCACACAGTCGCTCGGCAATCCGTCGCGGCCGGCGCGCCCGATCTCCTGGTACCACGACTCGATGTCCTTGGGCATGTCGCGGTGAATGACGAAGCGCACGTTCGACTTGTCGATACCCATGCCGAACGCCACCGTCGCCACCACCACGTCGACATCGTCGCGCTGAAAGGCATCCTGGTTGTACGCGCGTTCGTCGGCCGGGAGCCCCGCATGATACGGGAGGGCCTTGATCCCCTGCGACACGAGAAAGTCGCACGTCTGCTCGACGCTCTTGCGGCTCTGGCAGTACACGATGCCACTCTCGCCGGCGTGCAGGCGGATGAGCGTGAGAATCTCGCCGCGCGTGTTGCCGCCCTGACCCTTCTTGCGTACCCCGATGCGGAGGTTGGGGCGGAAGAACGATCCCTTGAACCCCCCGGGCTTTCTCATGCCCAGCTGGCGCAGAATGTCGCGTGCCACGTCACGCGTCGCGGTGGCGGTAAGCGCCAGCACCGGCACGTCGAGCTGCTGCTTGAGTCCTTGCAGGCGGCGGTAGCTGGGGCGGAAATCGTGCCCCCACTGGCTGATGCAGTGCGCTTCGTCCACCACCAGCAGCGAAATGGGGCACCCGTGCACGAAGTCGCCGAGGTAGCCGTCGAGCGCTTCGGGGGCGAGATACACGAGCTCGTAGGCGCCGGCGCGGAAGCCGTCGAGACGGCGTCGCCGCTCTTCCGGATCGAGCGTGGAGTTGATCGCCGTGACCTTGTAGCCCAACCCCGCCACGGCGTCCACCTGATCCTTCATCAGCGAGATGAGCGGCGAGATGACGAGCACAGTGCCACCAAGGAGACGCGCCGGGATCTGGTACGTGAGCGACTTGCCCGCGCCCGTGGGCATCAGCGCGATGCAGTCACGCCCGGCGAGTACGGCTTCGATGACCTCGCGCTGCCCCGGGCGGAATTCGGTGAAGCCGAATACCTCGCGCAGGACGTCGTTGGGGGTGCGGGCAGCGGGCGTGGCGGTCACGGCAGGAAACGAGGGGCACGATCGGGACTCCCTCAGGTTAAGGGAGACTGCGCCCAAAATCACCTGCGATATCCCCCGCCTCGACTATCGGCCGCGCGTATTCACCTGCCGGCCGCCGATCCACACGGAGTGCTGCCGGCGGATGTTGCGCATGTCGCTCAAGGGCGAGGCGTCGAGCACGACGAAATCGGCCCATTTGCCCGGCTCGAGCGACCCCAGCTCACGGTCCACGCGCAGGCAGCGGGCCGCGCCAAGCGTAGCGGCGGTGAGCACGGCGCGGGGCGAGAGACCCGCCTCCACCATCATCTCCATTTCCATCAACTCGAAGTAGCCCTGAAACCGCCCCAGCGGCCCCGTGTCCGTGCCCATGGCGATCGGTACTCCCGCCTTGGCGAGCGTCATGAGGTTCCGCATGGCAACGGGCAGCTGCGCCTTGTACCGCTGCGCACTCGTGCTGCTGGCCGTGGCCGCCATGCGCGCCGGCTCGCTCACCGTCGCCATCCACTGCTGGTTGGCGTGGGCGAGGAACTGCGAGTCGCGGAAGAACGGGGGAATGGTGTCGTACACGTACGTCGACACCTCGCGCATCAGGGTGGGGGAGTAGCACACCCCGCTCTTCTTCAGCGCCTCCACGAACGGCGCATCGACTGCCGTGTCGCGCACGCTGTGCGCGATGTAATCGGCACCGGCCTCCAGCAGCGCGCGCGCGTCGTCGAGGTAGTAGATGTGCACCGCGACACGCTTGCCGCGGGCATGCGCCTCACGGATGACGGCCCGGTACACGTCGGGAGACATCTTCTTCGCTGTCCCGAGGTTGTCGTCCACGCGGATCTTCACGATGTCGACGTTTCTGGCGACCACGGCCTCCACCTGCATGCGCGCCTCGTCCGGCGTCGTTGGCGTGAGCACGGGGCCCGCGAGATACACGCGGGCGTGGGCCGGCGGCGCGAGGCGCTGCGCATCACGGGCGGCGAACACGTCCGGTGTTTCGTCGCCCAGCGAATACACGGTGGTGACGCCGTACGCGGCATACGTGGCGAGATTGGCCACGCTCGACGCGTGCCCGTGCGCGTTGACGAGCCCCGGGATGATGGTCTTGCCATCGAGCGCTACACGCTCGGCGCCTGCCGGCACGCGTACCGCTGCCGCCGGACCCGCGGCCACCACCCGGCCGTCGCGCACGAGCAGCGTGGCGTTCGCAATGGGCGCCCGCGTCGTGCCGTCGATCAGGGTGGCACCGGTGAAGGCACGCACCGCGGCTGC
>DCZC01000030.1 GCA_002331565.1 Gemmatimonas sp. UBA2094 | reverse complement strand
CGCGTACGGCTCTCTTCGTCCTTTTGCGCCGCTTCGCGCGCGCGGGCCCGGCTCTCGCGCGCGGGCGGGGAACTCGGGTCTTCGCGTGCTGCGGCGGGTTGGGGCGGCGCAGCCGGCGCCGCGATGAGCGGAATACCCGGGGGCGTGGGGAAGGCGGTGTCCCCCACCGGCATCAGCGTGCCGATGAACCCGCACAGGTCGGCAAACCCCGGGACCTGCGGACGCGCCACCACGATGAGCAGGGCGCCCACCTGGTGAAATCCAGCCGCGAGGCGACGCCACCGGTCATTCCCGTACACACCCTGATGCGCCACCGGCTCGGTGCCGCTGGGCATCAGGAACACGTGATCGGTGCCCTGCATGGGGCGCGCGATCTTGTTGAGCGAGACGCCGTACAGGAAGCTGTCGGCGATGCCGTGCGGATCGTCACCGGTGAGTTGCGACTCGATGGCCGGGGACTCGCCGATCAGATCGGCGATCGCCACCCGACGGTGCGGCGCGTGCGCGCGCGCGACGCCGATGGCGACACTCACGGCGATCGACGGATCGTTCGCGGCCACGACCACCGCACTCGTACCATCGAGCAGCGGCGCCAGGCGGCGCCCTTCGACTTCCCACGGGGCCATCAACGAACCGGGTGCAGTCATGGCACGCCCTCGAAAATCCAATAGCTCTGACCGGAAGCACGACCCACACGATCGGCGTCGGCGCGCGAGGCGTAGGGCCCGAGCACCACGCGATACAAGGTCCTGCCGGATCGGACCGACGACGCGATGCGCGGTGACTGTCCGTCGACACGAATGCGTGCGGCCAAGGCGCGCGCCTGCGTCTCGTCGAGAATCGCGGCGAACGACACGGTGAACTGTCCTGCTACGGACGTGCCGGCGTTGCCGGTGCTGTCCGCGCGGAGCGCCGCGCTGTCGGCGGGCGGGCGCACGCTGTCCGCCATGAGATCGGCCGAGTCCCGCGGTGCGCTCGTACGGAACTGTACCGGCTGGTCAAGGCCGGCGGCGCGCGGGCGGAGGCCGTTCCAGCGCAGCGTGTGCCAGAACGAGGCGGCCCCGCCGGCCACCGCCCGCATCGGCTTCAGCGTGCGCGGATGCGCGAACACGACGTCGTCGCCGCTCGTGTATGCGATGCCCGCGTCGGGGAGTACGAGCGGCAGATCGCCGCGCCATTCCGTACGGATCACCCCCACCACCTCATCGGCGGCGAGGCTCACCACGAACACCGAATCGCGGTTGCCACGCGCGAGCAACGTGCGGCCAAGCGGATCCATGCGCAGCGCCCGTGCCTCACCGGGCAGCGTGATTTTTCCGGTGATGCCTTCTTCGAAGCGGTCGACGATGCGCAGCACGTCTTCGCCGGAGAGAGCCACGAACAGGCGATCACCGCTGGGCGTGGCCGCGATGGCCCGCACGGGATCGCCCATGTCCACGTCGAGCGCCTTGTCGAGGTCGCGGGTGCGCACGGCAATCACGCTTTCCCCAGCTCCCACAAACACGCGATCACCCACGCTGGCCGCGGTCCGCTGCAACGCGTCGGCGATGGTGCGTTCGTCATCGCCGATGTCGAACGACAGGCTGTCGGAGACGGTCTGCTGCGGCGGACGCACCCGCCACACCACCACGCGGTCCTTCCGCGCGCCGGCCACGATGAGGGAGCCGTCGGGTTGCGCGTACAGCGCCTGCACGGGGAGCGGCGGCGTCATGCGCCAATCCCCGCCGCTCGGCGTGAAGCGCACGATCTGCCCGGTCGTGCCGAGACCGAAAATGGCGCCGCCGTCGGCCGACGACACAATGCGGACGGTGTCGCTGCGGATGGCGGTCACGGTGCCGAGACGCAGATCGACACGGACAGGCGCTCCGCTGGTGTCGATGGCGGCGAGATAGCCGTCGTCGGCGCCGAAGGCGACGATGTGCCCGAGGGCCGGCAGGCGGGCGGCAGACCGCCAAATGGTCGTGTCGAGGGCCGGATAGCGGGCAGCCAAAAGGACGCCACCGTCGCGCGGAACGCGCAGCACGATGGGATCGGGGCCGGCCGGAACACTGGGAGGGGCGTCGGCTCCAGAGGGGCGGGACGAGCCGTCGGCACAGCCGCACGCGAGGAGCACGAGCGCCGACGCGAGGAGCGTGCGCACGAGCGAAAGGTACCCGTCCGAGCGAAGGGAAGGGAGGGGTTGCGTCTTGGGCGGCGGGTGGTTCTGGTGAGGCGGGCTCTTACTGCGGCGCTACGGACGCTCGAGCGTCCGTAGCGCCGCGGTCGATCCGGCCCGGACGCGAGATTAGTACGACGCCCCGAAGAACCATGTCCCGAACCCTCTCGCGCCCGGGCGGCTCACGGGCACCGCCCAGTCCCAGCGAATGACGGCGATGCCGAAGAGGTTCATGCGGACGCCGAAACCGTAGCTCTGCAGTACGCCGCGGGTGATATCCACCTTCAGGTCTGTCGGCCGGGCCCACTGCACCGTCTGTCCCTTCGACCACGCCACGCCGGCATCGTAGAAAAACAGGCCGTCGATGGGCGGGAGGCCGCCGAGCAGATTGGTGCGGTTGCCGTACCGCCGGAGGATCGGAAAGCGCAATTCGGCGTTCGCGAATGCGACGCGGCTGCCGATCAGCTCCGAGGCGCTGCAGCTGCTGCCGTCGTCACTCGGCAGCCCCGTGCAGCCGAAGGAGCCGATATCCTCGCGGTTGTAGCCGCGCACGAAGTCGGGGCGCCCGATCCACTTCGGAAACCGCGCCTCGTCACGCCCCACCGTGAGGCTCGACGTGAAACGCGTCGCGAAGGTGACGTAGTTGAAGAGAATCGGGAGATACGAACGCGTGTCGACCGTGTACTGCGTGTACTGCCACGTGCCCACGCTCGGTTCGGCCTCGAGCCGCGCCCGGCGACCGGAAATGGGACCCGTGTACCCGAACATCGTGTTGTCGGTCACCCACGCGAGGTACGGCGATACCGTGTTGGCCGACGCGATGTTGCGCGTGGGGCCACGCTCGAAACCGGTGGCGTAGCCCAGGCCATAGTCCACGCCGCGGTTGAACGAGAACAGCTGCTGGTCCACGTTCTGGAAGCGCGCGCCCAACTCGAAGCGCGTGAAGCGGTTGAGCGGATACAACCCGGCCGCGAACACCTGTCGCAGCACGAGGCGAACGATTTCCTGCGTCTGCACGAACTGCGTCTGGCTGTTGTTCTGCGGCGTTTCGTAGAAGCCGTTGTAGAGATACAGCGGCTGTTGAATGACGCCCGTCGTGTACTGCAGCCGGCGGCCGAGGCTCGTGTAGCCCACGAACACCTGCGCGTCGCTGAGCTGTCCGTTTATCGAGCCGGACAGCGCGAGGCGGCGATCGCCCAGCAGGTCGCTGAGCACGATGGTGGTACCACCATACGTACCCTGCCCGAAGCCACCCTGCTGATAGCCGATACTGGGCTGCGCCACGTACTCGGGCGTCAGCTTGCCCTTGTAGCGTTCGTTCTTGAGCCCGGTGGTGTCCGGCAGGTTGAAGTCGAAGCTGTCGAGCATCGCTTTCACGCTCACCGTCTCGGCCTGGCGGGCGAGCACGCTGGCCGGCAGATCGGCCGACACGCGCGCGGTCACGCCCGTGCTGGGGCGATAGAAGCTCTGGCGCGCCGCCGCCGTGTCGGCCACGGTGGCCCGGCGCA
>DCZC01000186.1:4924-5147 GCA_002331565.1 Gemmatimonas sp. UBA2094 | reverse complement strand
CAGGCCGCACCATCGTGCTCGCCCGCGCGCCCGGACGCGCCACCGCGCTCATCGCGCGCGTGGCCGTCGACGCGCGTGTCGCGGCCAACGCCGGGGACATTGCGTGGCCCAGAGTCGGCCTCGTCATCAACGCCACGCCAGTGGGGATGACACCGGGCGACGCGGTCCCCCTTTCCACCGAGTGGCTGTCCGCACATGCGGCCGTATTCGATCTCGTGTACAA
>DCZC01000186.1:643-4742 GCA_002331565.1 Gemmatimonas sp. UBA2094 | reverse complement strand
CGATCTCGTGTACAAGCGTGAAGGCACGCGGTGGGTGCAAGAGGCCCGGGCGCGGGGGCTTCTCGCCGAAGATGGACTGCGCATGCTCGTAGAGCAGGGTGCCTCGGCGTTCGAGACCTGGTTCGGCGTGGCCGCGCCGCGCGCCGAGATGTGGCGCGCGCTGGGCGAACCCATGCCCCCCGACCTCTCGGTTCGGCGGTGACGTCGGTCCCGCGGGCGCCCTGGCGCGCCCTCGCCGAAGGCGCGTTGGATTTCCTGCTCCCCGGGGCGTGCGTGCTCTGTCGGCGACGACATCGCCCGGACAATCGTGATGGTATCGTGTGCGGATACTGTTGGGCACAGGTCGTCGCCTTTCCGCTCCCGCAGTGCGAGCGGTGCGGACATCCGCGCGTGTCACTGGCCATGTCAGAACCGGTGAGCGCGGGCGAGGCGCGCCCGGAGCTTCCGCCCTGTCGTTGGTGTCCCAGGCTCTCCCCTGCGCTTCGCGCCGTGCGGTCCGTCGCCCGCATGGACATTGGTACCGGCGGGGGACTGGTTCATGCGCTCAAGTACCAGGGGTGGTCGCGTGTCGCGCCGTCGATGGCGCGCCGCATGGCTCGCCTCGACTGGCCACCCGACGTACTGGAAGAGCGGTCGATGATCATCCCGATTCCGCTCGGGCGCGGGCGTTTGCGCGAACGGGGCTACAATCAGGCCGAGTTGCTGGCTAACGGTCTGTCGCCGTGGTGGCGCGCGTCCGTGCTGTCCGACGCACTTGTGCGTGTGCGTGAGACGCGCTCGCAGGTGCGGTTGACACCTTCGGACCGCTCAGGCAACGTTTCACGGGCGTTCGTCGTGCCTAAGGATCGACGGGCGGCGCTTCGCGGCCGGCACGTGGTGCTGGTCGACGATGTCATCACGACCGCCGCGACGGTCAATGCCGCAGTCGACGCGTTGCTCGATGGCGGCGCCCGCATCATCAGCTGTGCAACCTTCGGACGGGCGCCCGATCCTGGCGACCGTACCGCTCACATCTCAGACTTCACCCGGAACTGACACGAATGGCTCTTCGCGTGGGCATCAACGGCTTCGGCCGCATCGGCCGCCAGGTGCTGCGTGCCGCCAAGCTGCAGGGCGTCGCGGACATCGATTTCGTTGCCATCAACGATCTCACGGACACCAAGACCCTCGCGCACCTCTTCAAGTACGACTCGGTGCACGGGAAGTACGACGGACAGGTGAGCGCCGACGTTGATGGTATCACCATCGACGGGGACAAGGTCAGGATTCTCGCCGAGCGTGATCCGGCGAAGCTGCCGTGGAAGGACCTCGGCGTCGACATCGTGCTCGAGTCGACGGGTCGGTTCACCGACGCCAAGGACGCCGTCAAGCACATCGAAGGCGGGGCGAAGAAGGTCATCATCTCTGCGCCGGCGACGAACGAAGACATCACCGTGGTGATGGGTGTGAACAGCGACAAGTACGATCCGGCGTCGCATCACATCATTTCCAACGCGTCGTGCACCACGAATTGCCTCGCCCCCATGGTGAAGGTGATCCGTGAGTCGTTCGGTTTCGTGCATGGCTCGATGGTGACCGTCCACAGCTACACGAACGACCAGTCGATCCTCGATCTGCCGCACAAGGACCTGCGTCGTGCGCGCGCCGCCGCGGTGAGCATGATTCCCACCACCACGGGGGCGGCGAAGGCCACGGCGCTCGTGATCCCCGAAGTGAAAGGCAAGATCGACGGGGTGGCGGTGCGTGTGCCCACGCCGGACGTGTCGCTCACCGATCTCACGTGCATCGTCGAGCGTGCGGTGACGAAGGACGAAGTGAATGCGGCCTTCCAGGCGGCGGCCGAGAGCGGCGCGCTCGAAGGCATCCTCGGCTACAGCACCGAGCCGCTCGTGTCGGTCGACTATATCGGCAACCCGCACTCCTGCACGCTCGACGCCGGCAGCACGATCGTCGTCAACGGCACGATGGTGAAGATCTCCGGCTGGTACGACAACGAATGGGGCTACTCGTCGCGCTGCGTCGATCTGCTGCGGTACGTCGGTTCGCGTCTCTGAGCATCGTCTCACGATGAACCGCCCACGTCGGGTTCCTCGCGAACCCGGCGTGGGTCGTTTTCTTTGACATCCGCCATCCGATGAGCACCAAGACTATCCGTGACCTTACGCCCGCCGAGCTGCACGGCAAGCGGGCCCTTGTGCGTGTCGACTTCAACGTCCCTCTCGACGAGGCCGGCCAGGTCGCCGACGACACGCGCATCACCGCCGCGCTGCCGACCATCAACACGCTGCTCGATGGCGGCGCGAGCGTGGTGTTGCTCGCGCACTTCGGCCGGCCCAAGGGCGCACCCGAGGCGAAGTATTCCTTGGCGCCCGTCGCTGCGCGCCTCGAGGAGCTGCTGCCGCGTCCGGTGCACTTTCTCGACGTGACCGTCGGTGAGCGTGCCGTGGATGCGACCCGGACGCTGGCCGCCGGCGAGGTATTGCTGCTGGAGAACACCCGCTTCCTCCCCGGCGAAGAGAAGAATGACGAGGCGCTGGCACGTCAATTGGCGCAGCTGGGTGATTTTTACGTGAACGACGCGTTCGGCGCTGCGCACCGGGCGCACGCGAGCACCGCCGGCGTGGCAAAGTTCTGCCGGCCCGCCGTCGCGGGGCTGCTCATGGAGAAGGAGTTGGCGTATCTCGGTGGCGCGCTCGCCGATCCGCAGCGCCCGTTCGTGGCCATCCTCGGTGGCTCCAAGATTTCGGGGAAGATCGACGTCGTGGAAGCGCTGCTCCCCAAGGTCGACAAGCTGCTCATCGGCGGCGCCATGGCCTGCACGTTCTTCAAGGCGATGGGCTTCGAGACGGGGAACTCGCTCGTCGAGCCCGATCGCCTCGACATGGCCAAGGATCTGCTCGCCCGCGCCGGCGACAAGCTCGTGCTGCCGGTCGATGCGACCATCGCGCCGGCCATGGATGCCGCCACGCAGGCCACTGCCGTGCCCCGCGAGGCGATTCCCGCCGGCCAGGCGATGTTCGACATCGGCCCGGTAAGCGTGACGCAGTACCGGGCGCTCGTGGAGAGCGCGAAGACGGTGCTCTGGAACGGTCCGATGGGCGTGTTCGAGAAGCCGCCCTTCGATGCCGGCACCCGCGGGGTGGCCGAAGCGATGGCCAAGGCCACGGCGAACGGCGCGACCACGATCATCGGCGGCGGCGACAGTGCCGCGGCGGTGGCCGAAGCGGGGCTCGAGGCACAGATGAGTCACGTATCCACGGGTGGCGGCGCGTCGCTCGAATTCCTCGAAGGCAAGGATCTCCCCGGCGTCAGCGCGCTCGACGGGCGCTGACCCAGCTCATTCACCCGGAATTCTCCATGCATCTCAAGCCGGTCATCGCGGCCAACTGGAAGCTCAATCACACGCCCAGCGATGCGCGCGCGTTTCTGCAGCGCTTCCTCGCGCAGGCACCGAAACTCCACGAGCGCACGCTGATCTTCTTCCCGTCGGCCATCACGCTCACCACGGTGGTCGACGGACTCAAGGACCGTCCGGAAATATGGGTGGGCGTGCAGAATGTGCACTTGGAAGCGCAGGGGGCGTTCACCGGGGAGAACTCGGTACTCATGGCGCGTGACGTCGGGGCGCGCGTCGTGCTCGTCGGCCATTCGGAACGCCGTCACGTGTTCGGCGAAACCGATGCGATGACGACGAAGAAGATGGCGCTTATCGCGCAGGCTCGGCTCACGCCCATGCTCTGCGTCGGGGAGACGCTGGCAGAGCGGGAGTCGGGGCAGACGACCGAGGTGGTGGAGCGGCAGTTGCGTGCTGGCCTTTCCGAGCTCGACGACGCCCAGATCGGCAGCATCATGCTGGCGTACGAGCCGGTATGGGCCATCGGGACGGGGCGCACGGCCACGCCGGAGGATGCCGGCGAGATTCACGGGGGGCTGCGCCGGGCGCTCGTATCGCGGGTCGGCGAGAAGGCCGCGGCGGGGATTCCCATTCTCTATGGCGGGTCGGTGAACCGGGGCAATGCGTCGCAGCTGCTCGCGGCCCCCGACGTCGACGGGCTCCTCGTCGGCGGCGCGTCGCTCGACGCGGACAGCTGGGCCAGCA
>DCZC01000186.1:0-481 GCA_002331565.1 Gemmatimonas sp. UBA2094 | reverse complement strand
GACGCGGACAGCTGGGCCAGCATCGTCCGGGCCTGACCCTTCGGCACCGTCTCTCCCGCTGAACCGGGGCAAGCGCTGCTCACTCAAGCACTTGCCCCGGCCGCTCCACTTGGCGATTTTACAAGGCTGCAGCGGACTCCCCGCTGCCCCTCCTTCGGTTTCTCGACCGGTTTTCCGCCTCCGCGACATGTACACGTTCCTGCTGACTCTGCTCATCATCGACGCCCTCATTCTCGCGGCGGCGGTTCTTCTCCAGTCGGGCAAGGGCGGCGGGCTTGCGGCCAGCTTCGGCGGCGCGAGCTCGTCGGCAGACTCGGTCATTGGCTCCCGTCAGGCCGGGAACCTGCTCACCAAGGCCTCGTGGTGGTGCGGCGGCGCCTTCCTGGTGCTCGCCTTCGTCCTCCAGATCATGTCGAGCCGGTCGGCGGCGCCGAAGTCGGTGCTCGACAAGCTGGCGGCCCCGGCGGCGACCCCGAGCGCA
>DCZC01000015.1:8311-8522 GCA_002331565.1 Gemmatimonas sp. UBA2094 | reverse complement strand
CGCACGTAGGTCGCGGCCGCCATCGCGGCAGCACCGTCCGCCTGCGCGTCCACCTCGAGCGAGGCCGCGCCCACCGTCGCCTGCGACGCGCGCCAGCTCTGGTACTTGCCGAGGTCCACCAGTGGGGCCTGCAACCGGTAGCGCACATCGAACGTGGGCACCGGGCCGATGATCTCACCGTCGGGGCGCAGCAGGGGCTGCCCCGTGACCG
>DCZC01000015.1:7844-8142 GCA_002331565.1 Gemmatimonas sp. UBA2094 | reverse complement strand
GGGGCTGCCCCGTGACCGGATTGGCGAACGTGAACCCGAAGGTGGCCGAGTTGATCGTACGCTCCGACTGCTGCACGCCGGCGGCGAGATCCGGCATCAGCGCACCGCGTCGTTGCATCGACCGCGCCTCGGCCTGCGCCACGCGCGCCCGGGCAACGTCCACCACGCCGTTCTGCCGGGCAGCCAGCCGCGCGGCGTCGCCCATGGAGAGGCGAGACTGCGCGGCGGCATCACGGGCGGCGAGCAGCAGGGCCGCGGCGACCATGGCGCGCGCGGGGAGGGAAGAAGACTTCGTCAT
>DCZC01000015.1:7290-7639 GCA_002331565.1 Gemmatimonas sp. UBA2094 | reverse complement strand
GGCCTCAGGGCGTTCAGGTAGAAATCCAGCATTTCGTCGAGGACGTGCTCGTCGGTGCCGAGCGTCGGATGCAACTCGCGGTTGTTCACCCACGTGGCATGGGTCATCCACAGGGCGGCGTACATGCGGGCCGCCACGAGCGGGTCACAGGGGCGGAATTCGCCCCGCTCGACCCCGCGCGCCACGATCCCCGACACCAGCCGCCGGCCGCGGGCGATGACTTCTTCGGCGTAGAACGCCATGAGGTCGGGGAACTGGCGCAGCTCGGCGTTCACGAGCCGGTGGAGCACCATCACCCGCTCTTCGCGCAGGAACGCCCACCAGGCGGCCGCGAGCCGGCGCAGCATGG
>DCZC01000015.1:6746-7069 GCA_002331565.1 Gemmatimonas sp. UBA2094 | reverse complement strand
TCGGCGTTGGTGGCCTCACCGCGGGCGATCGCGTCGACCACGGTCGAGCGCACCATCTCGCGGAAAAGCGCTTCCTTGTTGGGGAAGTAGAGGTAGATGGTGCCTTTTGCGACACCGGCGCGCCTGGCGATGTCGTCGAGGCGTGCGCCGGCGAGCCCGCGATCGCCGAACTCGTGGAAGGCGGCGTCGAGGATCTGCTGGGGGCGCGCTTCCGGGTCCCGCCGGCGCGTGGGGAATTCGTTACTGACTGGCTGGTCAGTCATAACGGTGAAAGGAAACAGTGCGTGCTACCAAAAACAACAGGCCCGGCGGGTGCCGGGCCT
>DCZC01000015.1:0-6573 GCA_002331565.1 Gemmatimonas sp. UBA2094 | reverse complement strand
CAGGCCCGGCGGGTGCCGGGCCTGTTGTTACAACGTTCTTGTTTCAGGAATCAGGCGCGAGCCGGGATTTCCACGGTAATCGCCGCTTTCTTTTCGCCCGCCTCGTGCTCCTCGAAGCGGCCGTTGGTCCACTGCACCACGCCGTAGAGAATCGCGCCGAGGAGGATCGCCCCGCCGATCAGGCCGGTGAACGCGGGCCCGATGTCGGGGTTGGTGTCGTGTTGGTGTCCAGCCATAGTGATTACCCAGGGGAGTGAGTGGGTCAGACGGCGGTGCCGGCGAAGGCCTGCCACCTGCCGTCTGTCGTTCCTGCCGTCTGTACGTCGTGGCCCGCGCCGTTAATCGGCGTCCGCCACCCGTACCGATACCATGTGATCATTCTGCGCGATGGACGGCAGGATCTCCAGTCCCTGCGTCACCTGACCGAACACCGTGTGCACCCCGTTGAGGTGGCGGGTGTTGGGCTCGCTCAGCACGATGAAGAACTGGCTGCCGCCCGTATCCTTGCCGGCGTGCGCCATCGAGAGGGCGCCGACCTTGTGCTTGTGGGGGTTGCCGACCGTTTCGCACTTGATGCGCCAGCCCGGGCCGCCCGTGCCCACGGGACCCTTGCCATCCTTCGTGTGCGGGCAGCCGCCCTGCACGACGAAGTCGGGGATCACGCGGTGGAACTTGATGCCGTCATAGAAGCCGCTGTTGGCGAGCTTCTCGAAATTCTCGACCGTGATCGGCGCCTCGCCGGCATACAGTTCGGCGACGATGGTGCCCTTGTTCGTTTCGAAAGTGGCCAGCTTGGTCACGATGATCTCGGGATAGGGTGAAACGGAATTGGCTTCAATGTAAACCTACTCGGCCGCCCCCGCACTCGGGCACACGTCGGCCACCACACACCGCCCGCACTCCGGCTTGCGCGCGAAGCAGGTGCGCCGCCCGTGCCAGATGAGCAGGTGACTGAGCAGCGCCCAGTCCTGCTGCGGGAAGAGCGGCATCAGCTCCTTCTCGATGCCGATCGGGTCGGGCTCTCGCGTCAGCCCCAACCGTCGTGACAGCCGCTGCACGTGCGTGTCCACCACGATCCCTTCGTTGATGTCGAAGGCGTTGCCGAGGATCACGTTGGCCGTCTTCCGGCCCACCCCGGGCAGCGGTACCAGCTCGGCAATCGTGCGCGGCACGTCCCCGCCATGCAGATCCACCAACCGGTTGGCCATGCCCACGAGACTCTTCGCCTTCGCCCGGAAGAAACCCGTGGTACGCACGATCTCCTCCACGTCCTCCAGCTTCGCGATGCTCAATGCCTCGGCCGTGGGGTACGCCTTGAAGAGCTGTGGCGTCACCATGTTCACGCGCACGTCGGTGCACTGCGCCGACAGAATCGTGGCGCACAACAGCTCGAACGCGTTGGTGTGATCGAGCTCGCAGTGCGCATCCGGATACTCCGTCTTGAGGCGCTCCAGCACCACACCCGCCACACGCTGCTTGTCGGCCTTCGTCTTTGGGCTCTTCGCCACCGGCGCGGCACGCTGACTGGGCTTGAGCCCGTACGTCTTGCTCGTCTTGCGTGCCTTCGGCGCCGCCGATTTCTCGGGGGCCGCGGCCTGCTTCGCCACTTTCGACGGCTTCTTCACGCTCAGCGGCTGACGAGGGCTGTTCGATCCACGGGCCATCACTCGATCCTGAAGTCTTAGACGGAACTTGCCGCTGCACGCCGCGCTCGCGCGAACGCCAGCACTTCATCGGCCGAGCGTGTGTTCAGCACATGCCGCGGCTCGAGCCACCCCTTGCGCGCGATCGCCGCACCGAGCTCGAGATTCTCGAAGCCCTGCGGTGAGTGTGCATCGGGCCCGATGCTCACCATCGTCCCCTTCTCGGCGGCAATGCGACACGCCTTCCAGTCGATGTCGAGCCGGTGCGGGTCGGCGTTGAGTTCGATTGCCACGCCCACGCGCCCCGCCTTCTCGATGACCGCGTGGAGGTCGATGGCGTAGGGCTCGCGCGTGAGCAGCAAGCGCCCTGTGGGATGACCGAGGATGGTGAGGTGCGGATCGTCCAGCGCCTTGAGCACGCGATTGGTCATCTGCTCGGCGTTCATGCCGTAGCGCGTGTGCACGCTGCCGATCACGAAGTCGAAGCGGTCGAGAAACGCCGCGTCGTAGTCCACGCGTCCGCACGGCAGAATGTCCGCCTCGATGCCCTTGAGCACCCGGAAATCGGTACCCTCCGCGGCGAACTTCGCATTGATCGCGTCGATCTCGGCGTGCTGCTCGAGAATCCGGTCGCGCGACAATCCGCCGGCGTACGTGTTGGACTGCGAGTGATCGCTCACGCCCAGATAGCACAGGCCGCGCGCCCTGGCGGCGCGGGCCATCTGCTCGATGCTCGTGGAGCCGTCGCTGTACTGGGAGTGGCAGTGCAGCGCCCCGCGCAGATCGGCCTCCTCAACGCCCACGGGCAGGGCATCGCGCGCCGCCGCGTCCACTTCTCCAACGCCCTCGCGCTGCTCCGGCGGCACGTACATGAGCCCGAGTCGCGCGTAGAAAGCCGGCTCGTCGGCAATGGGCACGATGGTGCCAGTGCGATCACGCAGTTCGTCGAGCGCCATGGTGTACCCCAGCGCGGCGGCGTGCGCAATGACCTGCTGCACGTGCGTGGCGTTGCCGGTGGCGCGCCACCACGCGAGCGTGAACTGTTCGGGGCGCACGCAGGCGAGATCCACGCGCACGCCGTTGTCGAGCCGCAGTGACAGTGTACGGCCGCCGCCACCCACCACCTCCTGTGCGCCGCACGACTGCGCCAGCGAAGCCGCCACGACACTCGGTGAGCCGCGCACCGCGGCCACGATGTCCACGTCACGTACGAGCTCCGTGCAGCGCCGGAGCGAGCCGGCGATTTCGAGACGCAGCACATCGGGGTGCGCGCGCATCATCGCTGCCAGCCGCTCCGCCTCGGCGCGTGCATGCTGCCACAGAACGTGGGCGCCAGTGGCCCGGAGGTCGGCGAGCGCCTTGCGCACCTTGTCGGCCGTCTTGGCGCCGAACTTCGGCACCGCGGCGAGTCGCCCGTCGTTGGCCGCGAGCTCGAGTTCGAGCAGTGACTCGATGTGTAGATGCTCGTAGAGCGACCGGATGCGTGCCGGACCCAATCCGGGCACCCGCAGCATCTCCAAGAGTCCCTCGGGGATTTCTTCCTGCAGACGTTCGAGCAGCGACGCGCTGTTGCTCGCGATCAGGTCGCGCAAGACCTCGAGTGCTGCCGGCGCGAGCGCCTCCGCTCCAGCCAACGCACCTTCGAGCGCAGCGCCCAACTCCGTGTCCCCGAGCGCCGACACCACGCGCGACGCCGTCTGCATGGCCTTCACCGCATCCGTGTCCCCATGATGCAGTTCCAGCAGGACGGAAATCTGGGAGAGCGCATGAGCAGCGTCGCGGCAGTTCATGCTTCCAATCTAGCCTTGGCCCGCGGCTGGATGTGAGAGCCAGCTTGCCGCTCGACCCTGGGCGCGCAGCTCGAGGGTGCGTTGCCGCGGGCCGTGGACGCGCGGCTGCTCGGCGTCCCCCGGCGTCAGCCGAGGAAACTTTCGATGGCGGCGAACAGTGGCGCTGGACGCTCAACGTACGGCACGTGCCCGCACTCCTCCAGCATCACCAACTCGGCGCCAAGCGCGTCGGCGGCCGCCTCGGCGGACGCGAGCGGAATGGGGTCGTCCATCCCGTGAATGACGAGCGTGGGAATCCGTACGGCACGCAGCGACGACGTGAGATCGAAATCGCCAAGGGACTGCCACACGCTCTGTTGCACCTTCCCGGTGACCCGGAACGGCGTGAGTGCCACGGCCTTGTGCGGGTCGGCGAAATAGCCAGCCACACTCAACTCGAAGCCACGCTGCCGGTATGCCGACGGGTCCCGCTCCTGCAATCCCGAAGCCGCCAGTTCCGCGCGCATGGCGGTAATGACATCGCGGCGTCCGCGCTCGGCGAGCGTCGCCTCGAACTGGTCGCGCCACGCACGACTGATCGGCGCCGGTGAAATCAGCACCATGCGACGCGGCACGGGCAGCGTCGGGTCCACGGTACACTGAATCGCGTAGAGCATGGCCAGCAGCGCTCCCCACGAGTACCCCACCAGCGTGAGTCCCTCACGCGGGCCGAACTCGCCGATCACGGTGGCCAGGTCGTCCACCTGCGTGCGCCACGTGATGGGGGTGGGATCGTCCGTCTTCGATTGCCCACCACCCCGTTGGTCATACGTGATGACCCGATGCCGCTTCGTGAGCGCGAGCATCTGCGGATACAGGTAGTCGTGATGCGCTCCCGGCCCGCCATGCAGTAGCAGCACCGGCGAGCCCTCGCCGTCGGCGCGGAAGAACAGGGGAACGGGAGTGTGGGTCGTGAAGCCGGAATCCATGGCCGAAACATAAAAGCGAGAGGCGATCGCGCCCCCTCGGGGCCTCAGATCTCGGAAATCAGCGCGCCGTGAAGTCGGTGGATGCCGTCACGCGCCTGCACGATTCCGCAATCAGTTCGGCTGCGCGATCGAGATCTTCCAGCGATACCATCTCGTTCGGCGAGTGCATGTAGCGGTTCGGAATGCTTACCAGCGCCGTGGCCACGCCCGTTCGAGCAAGTTGCATCGCGTCGGCGTCGGTGCTCGTGAAGCGACCCGCTGCGTGAATGCTGTACGGAATCTCGAGCGACTTCGCGGTGTCGGCGAGCAGACGATACACCACCGGGCTCGTCACACTGCCGCGCGTGAGCACGGGCCCGCCGCCTACCGTGTGCTCCCCCACTTCTTCCTTCTTCATCCCCGGATGATCGGTGGCGAAAGTCACATCCACGGCGATCGCCATGGTTGCGTCCACGCTCTGGGCGGCCACGCGCGCGCCGCCGCCACTGTAGCCGATCTCCTCCTGCGCTGTGGCGGCCGCCACCACGCGGGCCGCGCCGGGATTGGCCGCGTAGCGACGCAGCGCTTCCAGCACCACGAACGCGCCGATCCGGTCGTCGATGCTGCGGCTCACGATGCGGAAGTTGGGCAGATCGAGCGTGCGCGAGTCGATCACCCCCGGGTCGCCCACCTCCAGCAGTTCGAGTGCCTCCGCTTTGTTCTTCACGCCGATGTCCACCCACAGGTCGGTGATCTTGCTCGCCTTCTCGCGCTCTTCGGGCTTCATGAGGTGGATCGGCTTCTTGCCGATCACGCCGATCACATCGCCGTTGCGGCCAAGGAAGCGGATGCGCTGCGCCACCAGCACCTGCGGATCCCACCCGCCGATCGGCTCGAAATACACGTAGCCGTTGTCGTCGATGTGGGTGATGATGATGCCGATCTCGTCGATGTGGCCGGCCAGGAGGATCGTCGGCCCATGTGTGCCTGCCGTCCCGTCTCCCTCGATGGTGGCGAGGGAGTTCCCCACCACGTCGGCCCGGACGTCGGCCGTGAACGTGGCGGCTTCGGCGCGCCAGACGCGCGCCGGGGCGCCTTCGAAGCCCGACGGACCGGGCGTGTCGAGCAGGCGCTTGAGAAAGGCGATCGAGGAGTCGGAGAGCATTTGCGAAATATAGGTGCTATCGTTTTCGCATGACTCTCCTCCTCGTCGCAATCGGGCTCGGTGCTGGGGTGCTGTCGGGCCTCTTCGGCATCGGCGGCGGTATCGTGATCGTGCCGGCGCTCCTGTACTTCGCCAAGATGTCGCCGCAGCAGGCAGCGGGCACCTCGCTCGCGGCGCTCGTGCTGCCGTTCGGCGCCGCCGTGGGTGCGCTCAACTACTATCGTGCCGGCCATCTGCACGTTCGCGATGCCCTGTTCATCGCCGTGGGCATGGCGGCCGGCGCCTTCGCGGGCAGCTGGCTCTCCACCAACATGGACGGCGACCTGCTTCGCAAGGCGTTCGCTGTGCTCATGGTCATTATGGCCGTGAAACTGTGGGTTGGCTAAGTGTACGTTTCACAATTGCTTGACTAGCGTGCTGACGGACGGATGACGGACGACTGACGGGGGAATGCATACTGCCCGAATGCTCCTCCGGACGCTCGGTACGTTCGAATTGCTCGCCCCTGGCGAAGACGGTCATCCGGTGCGCCTCATGGGCCCACAGAAGCCGCTCGCCATGCTCGCCTACATCGCCCTGGCACCGGGTGGGCGGGTGTCGCGTGATCACCTCGCCGACTTGCTCTGGCAGAACCTCGCGCCCGAACGGGCGCGGCGCACCCTCCGCCAAACCCTGTTTGCACTCCGGCAAAAAGTCGGCGACGTGCTCGTGGCCGACGGCGAATACCTCACGCTCGCCGCCCCCATTGCGGTGGATCGCCTGCACTTCGACGAGGCATGTGAACAGGGGCGGCTGGAGGAGGCGTGGCGCACGTACGGCGGCCACTTCATCGCCGATTTCGCTTCGTCGGGCAGCGCGCCCTTCGAACACTGGTGCGATCGCCAGCGCACCCGCCTCCGTGCGGCGTGGTTCGGGGTGGGAGAGGCGCTGGTGCAGGCGAAGCTCGCCGGCGCGCCGCGATTGGGGCGGGTGATGCAGCCGGGATTCAGCCAACGCACGCCGTGCGCCACTTCATCGCGCGGTACGTG
>DCZC01000067.1 GCA_002331565.1 Gemmatimonas sp. UBA2094 | reverse complement strand
CGCGTTGTCGGGCGCCGTGGGTACGGCGATGCGGGCCGCCGCCTCGGTCATGGCGCCGTGCAGCGAGGCGCCGTCCATCAGCGCCACCTGACGCTGCGGGTCGCTCACGCCGTGCACCGCCTTTCGCGCGGCGAGCAGCGGCGCGAACCATGTGTCGTGCGCCGCTTGCAGCGTGCTCGCCCCGCGTGATCCGTAGCGCGGGGCGCCGAACGCCTTGAGGCCGCGCGTGAGCTCCGGCATCCGGCAGACGCGATCGGCGACCGTCAGCGCGAACGGTCGCAGCGCCTCGCTGCCAGTGAGCTCCAGCACGTCGTGATCGCGCAGATACACGGTGAGCGACGACGGGCCGGAGGCAATGCCCTCGATCCCCTCGAGGTCGAGACGCCACGACGCAGCGTCCACCCAATCGAACACCAGGGCATCCTGATCGAGCGACAGGTCGGCTTCGGCGTCCACCGCACGCCTGCGCACGATACCCACCACACGCACTGGCAACCGCTGTCCGGGAGCCGTCATGCCGGTTGACTGCCGCTACGCATGCTCTGGGTCACGGAGATCACGCCGCAACGCGTCACGCGAGAATCGCCTCCACCACGGCCTCGGTGTCGGCCAGCGTGTCGAACACCGCCGCCGGCTGATGCTCGGCCAGCTCGTTCACACTGTAACGCCCCGTCGCTACGCCGATGGCGCGAACATTCAGCGAGCGCCCGCAGTGGATGTCCGCCGGCGTGTCTCCAATGATCACCATGCGCTCGCCCGGGATCTCGCAACCGAGCAGTGCCTGCGCGCGTTGCTGCGCTACTGCCGGCAACATGGGGCGGTGCTCGTGATCACTGCCGAACGCATTCACCAGGAACTGCTCCCACGCGAGGTTGACCGCCTGAATCTTCTGGCGGGCACCCGCTTCGATGTTGCCCGTGAGCAGACCCACCGTCACGGCCTCGTGCGCCCCCAGCGTCTCGAGCAACGGTGGGATCCCCGCCATCAGGATCGCCTGCTCCGCCCCAGAGGCCAGCTCCCGCTCGAGCCGTTCGGCGTACACGGCGAACACGTCGAGCATGCGCGCGTCGATCACGTCGTCGGCGATGCCGGCCGCGCGCATCTGCTCCCGGGTGATCTGTCGGTCCGTCTTCCCGTCGTACCGGTAGGCCGGGTCGCCATGGGCCCCGAACACGGTGAACAGCGCATGCTCCATCGAGCGGCGTCCCGCCCCGTCGGTGCGCAGCAGTGTCCCGTCGATATCGAACAGCACCACCTTCACGCCGCTTCCTCCAAGGCTTCCGGGGCCGGGCGCACCTTCGCGGTGCGCGATACGAGCAGGCCGGCCATGATGAACCCCGCGCCAAGCAACTGCCACGGCGTGGGCGTCTCGTGCAGCATGACCCACGCGACCGCAAGGGCCACGATCGGCTGCAGGTTGCCGTACATGCTGGTCTTCGTGGGCCCGAGCACGCGCACGCCGCGATAGAACAGCAGATACGCCACCACCATCGCCAGGAATGCCGCATAGGCCACCGACATCCATCCCGTCAGGCTTACCGCCCCCCAGTCGAGCCGCACCATATCGGGCATTCCCACGAGCGCCATCATCGCGGCACCGCTGGCGAGCGTGATCGCCGACAGATGCAGCCCGTTGCTGCGCAGCGTGTACGGCTGCAGCAGAATGCTGTAGAGCGCCCACGCGATGCTGCCGAGGGAGATGAGCAACGCGCCGAGGAGACCGCTCTCGCCCGCTTCGAATGCCTGGGTGCTGCCCACCACGCACAGCACGCCCAGCAACTGCAACCCGATACCGGCCCAGCCCAAGCGCGACACACGCTCCCGACCGAGGAGGCGCGAGATGATGGCGATCCAGGCGGGCCCTGCCGCGACGATGAGCGCCGCGATACCGGCGCGCGTGCGGGCGAGTCCGGAAATGAAGAGCAGCTGGTAGAATCCGTTGCCGAGCAGCCCGAGCAGCAGCAGCCGCCCCGTGTCACGGCGACTCGGCCAGGCGTCCCGTGCAAAGCGCGCGATGCCGAACAGGACGAGCGCGGCGAGCACCATGCGCACGGCCGTGAACGACAACGGCGTCAAGGCCTGCAGCCCCGCCTTCACGACGCTGAAGTTGACACCCCAGATGGTCGCCATGAGGACCAATCCGGCATCGGTCAACCCGAACGCCGGAGTGGCCGGTGAGGCGTTCGGTACCGCAGCGTCAGTGCGCGAGGAGGACAGCGACGTCATGACGCAATGTAGGTCCTCACGGCCCCCTGCGGGTAGCGCGACCGGGTTATCTTGCGAGCATGCATGTGAACTTCGCGCTCTTCGCCGATGCGGCGAACATTTCTCAGGAAGGAAAGCTCAACATCCTCGGTATCTTCGATGCCGTCCAGGTGGCCCAACTTCCCGCCCTGCATCCCCGCAGCACCTTCGTGCTCCGCCTCAAGGCCAACGCGCAGGACGTCGGTCTTCATCCGCTCGTCCTGCGCTGGATGAACCCGCGCGGGAACGAACTGTGGAACTCCTCGGCCGAACTCGAGATCGGCAGTGCGCCACCGGGAACCACGGAACTCGACATGCCGGTCATCATCCAGCTCGATCTGCCGCTCGACGTGCCGGGCGAGTACCGGATGATCATCAACGTGGGCGCGAGGCACACCGCCACGAGCACGCTCACCGTGCACGCCACCCAACAGCCGGCGCTGCCCGCGCAGCAGCCGGGCATGGTTTCCTGACGCGCTGAGAGGAATGGCGAGAGAAACGGCGGCGGAACGAGGGGGTGACGGCGTGGCCGTACGGGTCATGGAACACCCGTAGGTCGCCCCGGTACCGACTCGCGAAACCGGGGGCGACCGGCTAGAACGTCCAGAAGCGGAAGAAGTCGATGCCGATCTGGGGGGGCGTCTGCTGGAAGGTCCGGCTGATCCCCGCCCGGCCACAGACCTGCGCGCTCGAACCGGGTTCCACGCCGGCCGACACCGACAGCCCCCCTTCGAACCGCCGCTCGACCTTCACTCCGAGGCCCTGCGCGAACAGGGACAGCGCGTCGCCACTGCCGCTACTCTGCGGCGCGAGGCCGCACAGCCCGGTACTGAAGGTCAGGAACGTGTTCCGGGCGACCTGGCCGCCCACGCCCACCCGCGTGGACGCGAGGATGCCGAGCCCGTTCTGTCGCAGATTGGCCGCGTCGCCCGGATTGAGCGCCGTCGGCTCCACCTGCACCACGTCGAATCGTCCGCCGGCCAGTCGGCTCGACAGGTACGAGCCGGCGAGGCGCAAGGCAAGCGTGGCCCCCTGCTCCGCGTAGGTGCTGCCGAGTACAGTGTAGGCCGGCTCGCCGGTGACGAGGTAGCTCAACATGTCGCTCTCGGGCAGCGGTGGATTGTCCGCACTGGTGAGCGCGAGTGTGGGCTGGTCCACCGTACCGCCGATGTTCACGCGGATGCGCACGTTCTGCTGATTCGAATTCGCCCGTGTTTCCCGGATGGTGTGCAACGCCGCGATGTCGAGCGAGGGCGCAAGATCGGGGTCGCCGAAGAAGCGGACGAGTCCACGCTCCACCTCGAAGCTGGGGCGCGCCAGCCCCAGGTTCAACTGATACGTGCCGCGCTCCACCGTGAGTGAGTCCGCGAGTGCCAGCTGCGCACCGCGGCCGTCGCGCGACAGCGAACGCGTGACCCGCAACTGTCCGCCCATCTTGAGATTGGCTTCGGGCGACCGCAGCCACACGTCGTCACCGATGCCGATGCGCACATCATCCAGCTGAAGATTGCGCACGAGCGCACTCGGCGCGCTCGGCAACAGGGCGTTCATCGCCAGCCGTGTGGTGTCCACGAGATCGAGATTGTCACTCAGATCGAGCGCACGCCGCTGGGTGAGCTGGCTGATGTAGACGCGCCCGCGGTCCACGCGCACCGCCCCGCGCAGGCGTGCCGCCTCGCTGGAGCCGGTGAGTGAAATGGGGGTGGGCGTACTGATCGTGAGCGTCGCCGTGCGCGCCTTGTCCACCGCCACGAAGTTGTTGGCGGCCAGTCGCAGGTTGAACGCCGGCCGCGCGATCTCCGCGATGTCGATCACGCCGGACACGCCCAGCGTGTCGGTCGGCGTACCGCTCACGGCTCCGAAGCGGCGGATGAGGATGCTGTCACCCGTCAGGCCGATGTCCGCCGTGGCACGTTCCAGCCGAATGCCCAGGTTGGCCAGCGACAGCGCGGCGCTGTCCATGCGCACTTGCCCGCGGAGACGCGGACGCGCCCACGTGCCGGTGAGCGACACGTCGCTTTCGAGCGTGCCCGCGGCGCGTGTGACGTCCGGGAAGATCGACTCCAGCATGGAGAGATCCGTCTTCCGCGCCGTGATGCGCCCGGTCAGCGGTTCGTCGATGGTGCGTTTGCTGCGCGTGGCCAGCGCGAGGTCGAGCGGCAACGACGCCGTGGCCTGAACGGCCGGCGCTCCGTTCACGCGCAAGGCGCCATCGAGCGTGAGCCGCAACGAATCGTACCGCGCTTCGGCGAAGAGATCTCCCAGTCGCACGCGTCCGGCCACGGCGTCTTCGACACGCACCGTGCCGTCGATGCGCGGCTGTTCCCGGGTGCCGGCCACGGCCAGTTGCGTCGACAGGGACCCGCGTTCGAGTCCGGAGCGACGCAACAGCCGGCCGAGATCGCCCAGCGGCACGCGCTGCGCGTCGAACCGGCCGCTCACCGCGCCGGCACCGGCCACGCGACCGCGTACAGCGACGCGCCCCGTATCGGTATGCACGAGGACCAGCGAATCGAGCGTCCCCTCGCCATCGCGCAGCAATCGCAAAGTGGCCGGCCCGGCCAGCCGGAATCCACGCAGCTTCGCCGACGCGCTGTCCACGCGAATCGTGAGCGTGTCGAGCCGCACGTCGGTCGAATCGGCGTGGCGGGTGACGCCACCGCTGAGGTTCACCCGCGACTCCGACGGCGTGCGCAGCGCCACGGAGAAGTGCTCGGCCAGCCCGCCACGCAGGGTACTGCGGGCCGACGCGGCGGCGACGTCGATACCGGCCACGTAGGCGGAGTCGGCGTACGCGGTGAGCACGCCGTTGGCGCCTCGCAGCACGTCGCGCACGTCGAGATCGAAGGCCGTGCGCATGGACCGCGCACTGGCCACCACCAGATCGCGCACGTCGGCGCGCATCTGCACATCCATCCCCTGCGTATCGAGCGTATCGAGCGAGCCGCGCAGCACGCCCGACACCTCCACCGTGCCGCGCAACGTGTCGGCAGGCAGAATGAACGCGCGCTTGCTGGTGTCAGTCGGCGACAGCCACGGACGCAGGCCGCCGAGCGAGTCCACCTGCACGCTGAACTGCAGACTGTCCCGCTTGTGGCGATCGAGTCCCACGCCCCCGCGCGCCAGCAGTCGCGCCGCGGAGCTCTCGATGGTCAGCGTGTCCATGTGCACGACACCCGCATCGAAGCGCATGGCCGCACTGCCGCCGAACACACGCGCGTCGGCAATGCGCGAGAACTGATCGATGGTAGCCCGCAACGGGCCGGTAAAGCTGTCGTTGCGGAACGTCCCCTGCTCGTTCACGGTCCCCAGGAGGTCCACCGTACCGGTCATGTTGAGCGTGGACGTGGGCAGCGATGCCGTGCCGAAGAGCGCCTGCATATTGCCACCGCGCACCCGCCAGGCGCCGGCTGCGCCCATCACCGGCTCGAGTGCGTCGGCAACCCCGGTGAAACTCAGCTCGCCCCCTTCACCGGAGAGCGTCGTCTGCAGGTTGAACTTGTCCGCCATGCCATCGGCCCGGATGCGCCCCACGGCGCTGCCGCGCAACGGCATGTTGGGATACGAACGGGACAGCGTGGTGTACGACAGTGGCACCGCCTGCAGGTCCACGTCGAATTTCACGCCTTCGGTCACGAGCGTATACCGCCCGTCGCCGGTGAATCGGGATGGCTGCCCGGGGCCGTCGACCAGTTCGATGTCGGCGGTGCGGAAGCGCGCATCGTACCACAGCGAATCGAGGCGCACGGTGCCGCGCGCGAACCCGTTCAACTCCGCGAACAGCGGATTCACATGCCGCGGAGTGCGGAAGTCGAGCTGCTCGATCCGGAGGTCGACGCCCTTGAGAATCGCCTCGGCCGGCTGGAAGATGTCGAGTTTTCCGCGCGCCTGCGCGCGCGAGATCGCCCCCGGCACGTGTTCGTCGGCAAACGTCACCTTCGCCTCGTCGAGCGTCCAGTCGGTCACGTAACCACCGCGCGCGCGCACCGTCCCGCGCACCGCCCCGCGCCAGTCGTAGGGGAACGGCTCGCCGTTGAACCACCTCAGGAGGTCGGTGTGCGCCGGTTCCAGCGCCAGATTCACGTTGGTCAGTCGCGTGACGAACCCGCCCACTCCCCACGTCATCGTGCCGCGCAGCCGCGACTTGAGCGACCGCGCATCCATGTCGGTGATGGCGTAATCGATGATGTTGAGATTCTGCGGATCGTTGTGCATGGCGAGGGAGGCGCTGCCGCTGCCCGTGTGCGGCACGGTCTCGTCGATCCATGCCAGGTCGCTCAGCGCCACACTGTCGAGCCGCAGGCGCACGTCGTACCGCACGGGTAGACCACCACCCCACACGATCTTCGCACCGCCGCGGGCCGTACTGCGCGGGAGGTCGAAGTGTGCGTCCTTCACCCACAGCGAGTCCCCAAGACGGCGGAAATCACCCGTGAGGTTCTTGAACCAGAACGGCGGATAGACCCACACCACGTCGAGCCGTCGCACGGGGAAGTGCATGCCGGCGGTGTCGGGGTTGGCCAGCCACGAGCGGCCGAGATTGAGATGACCGCGCACGAAGCGGTACACGCGCACGGTGCGCCCGTCCTCCTCGCGCACTTCACCATCGAGTCGCGCCAGGTTGAACGCGAGCGCGCTGTCGCGCTTCGCGCCCCTGAGCGAATCGGGGAGCTGCCACGGCAGGCGCATCACGAACGTCACTTCGTTGAGCGCCGTGGTGTCGATCACGATGTACTTGCCGAATCGGCTCCGGCTCGGCGTCTTCGATTTCGTCTTGTTGCGCTGCAGCGCGCGGCGCCAGTTCCAATCGTCGTTGCCGTAGTCCACCAGTGTAATCACCGGCCGCGTCACTTCGAGCGACTTGATTACGATGCGGGCGTCGAGCAGGTCGCGCGGTTCGTAGCTGATCCGGATGGGACCCGTGCTGAGAAAGGGCGCCCCGTCGGGAGCGCGCACGTCCACCGAGTCGATGGTGATGTCGCTGAAGAGATTCCCGCTCACGCGCCCTACGTACAACCGGCCCGGTACGGCGGCGCGCGCGAGGGGCATGACGGTGCGCACGATGAGCGCCCGCCCGCCATCGGTTTGCGTGAGCGCCACAAGACCACCCACCACGGCCACCAGCAGGGTGAGGAGTACCGCGGCAGTGCCGAGGACGATGAGGCGACGACGTGGCGCCATCAGAACGCCTGCCCGATCCAGATGCTCGGATTGAGGCGACCGAACAGGCCGGTGCGCCGCGACGGGCGGTAACTGGAGGGACAGCTTCCCGACGCCTGCGCCGCCGGCTGTCCGGCGCCCGCAGCAGGCGTGACGGCGAGCGTGTTGCCCGGGCTCACGCAGTACAGCGGCGCCACCCCGCCCTGCGGACGCGCATTGAAGTACGCCGCGCCCGCCGGCAGGGCGTACGGGTTGTAGCCGAAGTCGATGCGCACCGCCCCGAACGGCGAGGCCATGCGCACGCCGAGTCCGGGCGTGATCTTCACCACGGGGCCGTCGGCGCGCAGCGCCGTGCCACCACGGTTCCACAGGCGGCCCGCATCGGCGAACGCCGCGATCTGCAGCAGCTGCGGCAGTACCGGGCTGGCCCACTGCGCTTCGAGGTTGCCCACCACGAGCGTGTTGCCGCCGGTGGGGACGACGCGCTCGGTCACCGCGCCGCCATCCGCACGGAAGTACGTGACGCCGTTCACGGTCTCGGTGGTGTACCCGCTCACGATGTACACGGCCGGCCCGAGCTCGTTCTGACGGAAACCGCGCACCGTGGTGGGGCCGCCGGCGTAGAGCCGTTCCTGCGGCGGGATGAACCCGCCGAAACCGTTGCCCACGCCGCGTCCCTGCACGAGCCCCACGCGCACGTGCGCGGTGATCGTGGCGCCGGCCGCCTTTCGATACCAGCTCGCATCACCGGACACGCGATCGAACTGCTGCGTGCGGTCGGAGCCGATGAGCGTGCTGGCGTGGCGCAGCGTGGCTCGCACGATCGTACCGCCAGTGGGACGCAGCGGATCGTTCAGACGCTCACGCGAAATGGAGTACTCGAGCGCCGCGAGGCGATTGGTGCGCTGCAGGAAGGCGCGCAGGTCGCTGTCGCAGGCATTGAACACGGCGCAGAAGAACGCCGGTTCCGCCTCCGTGCGCCCCAGCTCCAGTTGATAACTCAGCGTGCTCGGCGTGCGCGGCGACGGACGGACGGCGAACGGATCGGAGAGCGACAACACGCCGCCGATGGGCGTGCGGCGCAAATACGCCTTGTATTCGGACAGCGTCGAGCTGAACACCGTGAGCGACGGCACCCGTACCTGATCGGCGCGCACAGGCTGCCGCAGCGTCATCGACGTGTAGTAGTTCAGCGTGCGGCTGTACGGATCGCTGCGGGCCTGTCCCTGACACAAGTCTTCGGCGCCATCGAGCGGCGCGCCCAGGCCGATCTTGCTCACGCGCGCCGTGAGTTCGAGACGCTGCGCATACGGGAGGAAGTCGCGATCGGTGAGCGACCCCTGCATGCGGAAACAGTCGAGCGTAGCCCACCCGAGTCCGCCGCGCGCCGCGAACCGGTCACCCTCGACGAGCCGCGCCGTGAGATTCACGATCGTGTCGCCCGGCGGCTGCACGCTGTCGGGCTGCAACTCCACGCGCTGGAAGGCGTCGGTTTGATAGAGATTGCGCTGCGCGTCGATGATGTGCCGCGCGGAAAACCAGTCGCCGCTGCGGAGGGCCATCGTGCGGCGGATGGCGGCATCGGACACCGAGCGCGACTCGCCGCCGCTGTCCACCACGAGGGCGATGCGGCCGATGCGCGCGCGCGCACCGGGTACCACCGCCACCTCCACGTCGGCGGTCCGCTGCGCGGTGTTGGTCGTGTAGGCAAGCAGTGCTTCCGCCTGCGGCCAGCCGAGATTGCGCAGGCGACGCACGAGCGTGTCCCGACCGGCCTCGAGTGCGCTGCGGTCGAACAATCCCCCCACCCGAAGCGGGAAGTCCCGTGCTGCCCCCGTGAGCGCCGCATGGTCCTGGACGCCACGCAAGGCGAATGCCGACACCCGCATCGGCTCCCCTTCGGTGACATGGAAGGTGATGTCGATCACGGTCGGCCGCACCGTGCGCACCACCGTATCCACTTTCACATCGGGATAGCCGCGACGGCGATACAGCGTTTCGAGGCGACGCACATCCCGCGCGAATTCGACCGGGTCGAGGCACCGCCGGGTACCGAGCAGGGGGACGCCCGGCAGGGTCGATGGCAACGTGGCCACCGTCGTCGCCAGCACCGCCTCAGGATACTCGCGGTTGCCGGCGAAGCGCAGCGACCGCACCTCACGATCGCCACGCTCACAGGAGAGATCCTGGGCGACGAGTGGAGAGGCGGCCAGTGAGGCGGCGGCGACGAGAAGGAGGCGCTGATATGATCGCACGTTCTATAGAGAGAAAGGTCGACACATACAGGAAGGGAGTCAACCTCGAACGGCGGGGAAACAGCGGTACGACGGAACCGCACCCTTCGAGCGCTCGATGCCGCAGAAGCCCTGACTTCCGTCGGTCTGCTGCTGCCTCGTCGCCCCGGCCCCACTATGTTCGAAGGATGAAGATCTATACCCGCTCCGGCGACGAAGGCGCCACCGCCCTCTTTGGTGGTGGACGCGTAGGCAAGGACCACCCCCGCGTGGAGGCCTACGGCGATGTGGACGAACTCAATGCGTCCCTCGGTCTCGCCCGATCCATCCAGATGATTCCGCGCATCGATGAGGTGCTGGTGCCCATCCAGCGTGATCTCTTCGCCATCGGGGCGCTGCTCGCGACGCCCGATCATGAAAAGATGAAGGATCATCTCGACAAGGCGCGCATTGACGAGGGCCGCATCGACGAACTCGAAAAGGCCATCGACGCCTGTGAGCAGGAGCTCGATCCGCTACGGTCGTTCATCATCCCCGGCGGCACGCCCAAGGCGGCGGCGCTGCACGTCGCTCGCACCGTCTGCCGTCGCGCCGAACGCCGCGTCGTGCATCTCGCGAGTGAAGTCGAGCTGCCGCATCTGGTGGTCATCTATCTCAATCGCCTGTCCGACCTGCTCTTCATGCTCGCCCGCGTCGCCAACAAGCGCGCCGGGGCCGGCGAAGTGACCTGGTAACCGCACAGCCCCGTGACGACACTTCCCGCCCCGCTGCGACTCCCCCTCGAGTATCCGGTATTCTGCGAGGCGGGAGTGTTCGCGCAGGTGGGCGCCATCGCCCGGCAGGCGGCACCGTCGCATCGCATCGCCATCATCAGCGATGACACGGTCGCACGGCATCACGGGGCGCCCCTGCTCGCCCAGTGTCCGGCCGACTCCACCCGACTGTTCACCGTCGCCCCGGGCGAGCAGGAGAAGACCCGGGAGCGGTGGGCCTCGCTCACCGACGCGCTGCTCGAGTGGGGCGCCGGCCGCGACACCACCGTGATCGCGCTCGGCGGCGGCGTCGTGGGCGATCTGGCGGGTTTCGTCGCCGCCACGTTCATGCGCGGGCTGCCCGTCGTGCAGGTACCGACCACCCTGCTGGCGATGGTGGATGCGTCGGTGGGTGGCAAGACCGCCGTGGATACCCCGGCCGGCAAGAATCTGGTGGGCGCCTTCCACAACCCGGCCGCCGTCGTCATCGACCCCGCCGTACTCGGCACGCTCCCCCTCGACGTGCTCCGCAGCGGCCTCGCCGAAATGCTCAAGCACGGGGTCATCGCCGATGCGAGCTATTTCGACCGCATACTGCAATTCCTCCCCGCCTTCGCCACACTGGGCGCCGCGGCCCCCGGCTTCGCCCCCCTCATTGCCGGCAGCGTGCACATCAAGGCCGACGTGGTGGCCGAGGACACGCGGGAAGGCGGGCTGCGGCAGATCCTCAACTTCGGCCACACCATCGCCCACGCCATCGAGAAGGTGCAGCGGTACGACATGCTGCACGGTGACGCCGTCGCCATGGGCATGGTGACCGAGGCCCGCCTGGCCGAGCAGATCGGCCTCGCGCCCGCCGGACTTGCGACGGCCGTCCGTGATGCCGTCTCCCGGGCCGGGCTGCCGACACAGTTACCGGCCGGGGTAAGCGCGGATGCCGTGATTGCCGAAACGCGCGGCGACAAGAAGGCCCGCTCCGGCGCCGCACGCTATGCCCTCCCCCGCGGGATCGGCGAGATGGAACCCGCCGAAGGCCGTTGGGCCGTGCCGGTGGCCGACGACCTCGTCCGCGCCGCACTCCTCGAGCAAATCCCACGCTCGGCGTAGCGGCCCGGTTTCATGACCTTTCAAGGGGTCCGAGTCGGTGATCGCGGAATTTTTGACCGAAACTGATCACCAATGTCACATTAATGCTCTTAGACTGTCGTTATTCCTCGCCAGTACAAAATTTTCATTGACCGTCCAGACCCCGACCATTATCGTGGCGCTCCCACCTAGCTCGGGCCGCTCCCCCGGCCCACCCTGTGCACCACGTACGGCGAGGACGTATGCAGGCAGCCGCAGCGACCAGGACCTCCGAAACCCGCTCCAAAGGGTTCTTCCGTTCCGCGCCCTCCACGGCCTTCGACCAGTACCTCCACGACATTCAGAAGCTCCCGCTCATCACCGATGCGGCCGAGGAGCGCCGGTTGGCCCGGCTCGCCCAGAAGGGTGACGAAGCGGCCGCCGAACGGCTGGTGACGGCGAACCTCCGCTTCGTCATCAGCTACGTGAAGAAGTATCAGGGGCACGGCCTCGACCTCTCCGAACTCGTCGCCATTGGCAACGAAGGACTCCTCAAGGCGGTCCGGAAGTTCGATCCCGACCAGGGCGTGAAGTTCATCTCCTACGCCGTGTGGTGGGTCCGTCAGGCGGTCCTCAAGGCGCTGGCCGAGCAGACGCGCAGCGTGCGCATCCCGCTCAACCAGAACTCGCAGCTCATCCGCATGGCGCGCGGCGAGATGATCCTTTCGCAGGTGCTCAATCGCGAGCCCACCGACGCCGAGATGGCCAAGCTGCTCGACGAGCCGGTGGAACAGGTGCGCAGCGCGCGCCAGATCACCAGCACCGAGGTCTCCCTCGACGCCCCCATCGATCGTCAGGACCGCGAAGCGAGCACGCTGGGCGAGCGCTTTGCCGGCGAAACGCACGCCGACATCGAAGACGGCACCGACTTCCGGCTCATGCGCGAGTTCATCGACCGCGTCTTCCGGAAGTACCTCACGCCCCGTGAGCGCAAGATCCTGTACCTCTACTATGGACTCGACGAAGGGGCGGAAGCCATGACGCTCGAGCGCATTGGGGCCCTCATGGGCGTCACCCGCGAGCGCATCCGTCAGATTCGTGAACGCGCCTTCGAGAAGCTGCGTGAATCGCCCGACGGTCACGCACTGGCCGGGTTCTGGGGCGCCGCCTGAGGCCTCCACGGTCACCCGCGAGCCACGGCGAACGGCAGCCTGCCCCTCGGCATGGCTGCCGTTCGCGTTTCCGGACGGCCGAGAGGCGCGGCATTTCATCAAAGCCGGACGCGCCCCGCGCTGGCGGCCCACGTAATCCGCACCACCGGGGCCACCTCTTTTCCCGCGTGCCTCCCCGCTCCAGTTTGCGGGGATGATTTCTCAGGTGCGCGAGACACTCGAAGCCATCGTCGGCCACCGCTGGGTGAAGGCCCGGGCGCCGGAGCTGGCGCCGTACGATGCTGATGGACTGCCGGGGTATCGCGCCACCCCGTCCCTCGCCGTCTTTCCGGGAACGCGGGATGAAGTGATTGCCGTGGTGCGGGCACTTGCGCGCACCGGCACGGCGTGGGTCCCGCGCGGCGCCGGCACGGGACTCTCCGGCGGAGCGCTCGCCCACGACGTCGTACTCATCGGGCTCAACCGGCTCACACGCATCATCGACGTCGATCCGGTCAACCGGTTCGCCCGCGTCGAGCCGGGCGTGGTGAACGCGCGCCTGTCACGCGACACCACGCGTTTCGGGTTGCAGTACGCCCCTGATCCCTCGAGCCAGACGGCGTGCACCATCGGTGGCAACGTGGCCGAGAATGCCGGCGGCCCCCACTGCCTCAAGTATGGCGTCACCCTCAATCACATCCTCGAGTGCGAGGTGGTACTCCCCGATGGCACGGTGACGCGACTCGGCGGGGCCTACGCCGAACAGGATGGCTACGACCTCCTCGGCGCATTCGTGGGCAGCGAAGGGTGCTTCGGGATTGCCACCGAAGTCACCGTGCGGCTGGTGCCGCTCCCGGACGCGATCCACACGCTGCTCGCCGACTTCGCGTCCGTGCAGGAGGCCGCACGGGCGGTGTCGCGCATCATCGCGAGCGGGATCGTGCCCGCCGCGCTGGAGATGATGGACAACGCCACCATTCGCTGCGTGGAAGCCAGCATCTATGCCGCGGGCTATCCGGTGGACGCGGCGGCCGTGCTGTTGTGCGAAGTGGACGGCGTGGCCGAAGGGTTGGACGAGGACGTGTCCATCATCCGCGACGCCTGTCTCGCCACGGGCGCCCGGTCGGTGACGGTGGCCACGAGTGCCGACGACCGTACGCGCCTCTGGCAGGGGCGCAAGAAGGCCTTTGGCGCCATGGGACGGCTCTCACCGGCGCTCGTCGTGCAGGATGCCGTCGTGCCACGGACGAAGCTGCCCGACGTGCTCACCGCCATCGACGCCATCGCCGCACAGTACGACGTGCGCGTGTGCAACGTCTTCCATGCCGGTGACGGCAACTTGCACCCCAACATTCCGTACAACGCCCACGACCCGGAAGAGAGTGCGCGCGTGCATGATGCCATGTCGTCCATCATGCAGGTGTGCATCGCTGCCGGAGGCACGATCACGGGCGAACACGGCGTGGGGCTCGACAAGCTGCCGTACATGGACACGCTGTTCGACGCGGCGTCGCTCGACGCGATGTGCCGGGTGCGCAGCGTGTTCGACCCCGATCGTCGGGCGAATCCGGGCAAAGTGGTGCCCGTACATGCGTGCAAGGAATGGCACGGGACCCATGTCTGACGTGGCGCAGCTCGCCACGCGCATCCGCGACACGCGCGAGCCTCTGCGCATCGTCGGCGGCGGCACCTGGCTGCACGGTGGTGGCCCGTGGGCCGACGCCGCCCCGCTCCCCGTGCACACGTTGCGCGGCGTGGTCGAGTATACCCCGGGCGACCTCGTCATCACGGTACGAGCCGGCACCACCGTGGCGGAGCTCGTGGCGATCACCGGTGAACACGCACAGATGCTCGCGCTCACGCCATATGGTGCGCCGGAGTCCACGATCGGTGCGGTGATTGCAACGGCCGCCCCGGCACCGCTCGCCTTCGGGGAGTTCACCGTGCGCGATCTCGTGCTCGGCCTGCAGGTGATCACCGGTGGCGGCGAGATCACCCGGGCCGGCGGACGTGTGGTCAAGAACGTCGCCGGATTCGATCTGGTGCGGCTGCACACCGGCGCCTTCGGGACACTCGGGGTGATCACCGAGGTGAGCCTGCGCCTGCATGCGCGCCCGGTCGTGGACACGATCGTCGCGGGTACCCTGGACCAGACCGACCGCGCGTCGCTCGACGCACTGCTGCCGCATCTCGTGGCCAATCGCGCGCCGCTGCCGATGCTGCTGCATCGGGCCGCGGGAGGTGTCCCGCAGCTCCTCGCCAGAATCTCCGGCAACCCGGCGCGCGCAACGGCACTGCAGCAGCAACTGCGCACGCTCGGTGCACGCGACGTCGCGGAGCTGCCTCCCGCCGACATTACGCGGACGCTGCATCAGGTCCCCGCCGATGCCATCGTCTTCCGCGCCCGCACGCACCGTTCGGATGCGGTACCGTTCGTGCGGGCCGCCGTCGACGCGTTTCCCGACGGCACCCTGTCGTACGATCCCGCGCGCGGCAGCCTGCGCGTGGTCCTCCCGTCCACCGCCTCGGGGTCGCTGGAGCGGGATCTCGCGACGATGTACCGCCTTGCAGCCGCCACCGGCGCCACGCACCCCATCGCCGTCGTCGTCGATCAGGGGCGCACCGTCGCTGCGCCGCGGCATACACCGCGCTCGATGCTCGAGACGGGACTGAAGCGTGCGTTCGATGCGCGCGATGTACTCAACCGGCTCGCGGTCGTGTCCCATGCCAACCTCGCGCATGCCGATGTCTGACGTTCCCGCCAGCACGATCCCCACGACGGCCACGCCGTGTGCGCTCCCGGGCACACCGCTCGCCGACGCGGCGAGGGGCCTCGACGCATGCGTGCACTGCGGCTTCTGCCTGCAGGCGTGCCCCACGTACGTGAACCTCGACGACGAGAACGATTCGCCGCGCGGGCGTCTCGTGATCATGCGGCGTCTCCTCGACGGCGACATCGCGCTCACCGATGAAGGGGTCGCGCAGCACCTCGACCGCTGCCTCGGCTGTCGTGCCTGCGAAACGGCCTGCCCCAGCGGCGTGCCGTACGGCGAACTGCTCGAAGCCACGCGCGCTACGATGGCGCCGGTGCGTGGCACGCCATTCGTCGCCCGGGTGGTGCTCACCGTATTCCGACACCATGGCCTGCTGCGCATCGCCCTGCTCAGTGCCCGTGTGTTCCGCGCGACGGGCCTCCCCCGGATGCTGGCGCGGGTGCTGCCGAAGCGGCTGGCGTTTCCGATGGCGATGCTGGCATCGACGACGCGTGTCGTCGTGCCCGTTCGGCGAGCAGCACCAGGGAAGCTCGAGGGGCGGAAGCTCGAACCGCGGACGGCTGCAGCGCGGAAGCCGGACGAGCGGGCGACGGTCACGCTCCTCGAAGGGTGCGTGATGTCGGGGCTGTTCGCGCATGTGAACGGCGCCACCGAGCGCGCACTCGAGGTGAACGGGCATCGCGTGTGCAGCACCAGCGGCCAGCGCTGCTGCGGGGCGT
>DCZC01000097.1 GCA_002331565.1 Gemmatimonas sp. UBA2094 | reverse complement strand
GGCCCTCGCAACCTGCGCGTCGGCGTCGGTGTCGAGCCAGCCCCGCAGGGCATCGCGCAGCCCTGCTACCGCATACACCGCGCGCGCCGCCTCCGCCTCCAGCAACAGCCCCGCCTCTCGGCTCATCCGGTGCCCCGGGCCGAACAACACCGGCGCCCCGAACGCGGCCGGTTCGATGGCGGAGTGCAGCCCGGCCGTGTGGAAGCCGCCCCCTACGTACGCCGCCGTGGCGTGCGCATACAGGTCGCCCAGCACGCCCACGCGATCCACGATGATCACGTCCACGTCGTGCGCACGGCGCTCGCCGCGCTCCAGCTGGCCGAGCGTCGCGTGGGGCAACGCGGTACCCTCGGCCCAGGTCATGAGCGGGGCGAGATGCGCCCGCGTGGGCTCGTGCGGCGCGATGATGAGACGCGCCGATGGCACCGCGGCACGCAGCGATTCCCACGCCGGCAGCAGCACGGCCTCGTCGGCGGGCCAGGTGGAGCCGGCAACGAGCGTGGGGCGCGTACTGGCGGTGTGGCGAAGCACCGGCGCCGTGTGATCGACACGCTGCGCCCGCTCCCACACCTGATCGAAACGCGTGTCGCCGGTGTGGCGCACGCACGCGGCGCGTACGCCGAGTTGCGTCAATCGGGCACCGTGGGACGCATCGATCACGCCCACGGCGGCCATGGCCGCATAGGCATCCTGCAGCAGGGCCCGCGACAGCGGTCGGCGACGCCCCGAGGTTTCGGCCAGCGTGGCACTCAGCATCATCACCGGAATGCCGCGGCGCGTCGCGCGCTCCACCAGCACCGGCCACACGTCGAGCTTCACGAACACCAGCACACTGGGCCGCAGCGCATCGAGCAAGGCGTCGGCGTCGGCCACCGAATCGAACGGAAGGTAGTCGCTGATGTCGGCGCCAACGGACTCGGCAAAGCGCTCGGCGCTGGGCGAGAAGAACGAGTACGCCTGTTGCGCCTCCGGCATGAGCGTGCGCAAGGCGTGGGCCACGGGGCGGGCCTGCAGGCCCTCTCCCACGCTGGGCGCATGCAGCCAGACGAGCGGGCGACTGGGGTCACGAACGGCGGCGGCCTGCTGCTGCCAGCGGCCCATGATGCCGCGCCGCGCCTGCACGCTCCGCCAGAGTTTGCTGCCGGAGTGGTTCGACTCACCCGATACCGCCGCCAGTCCGCGCGCCAGCGCTACCGCGGCGGCGTACAGCGGACGGAGCGGCGCACGCACGCAGAGGCTCCGATCAGCGCGACGGGGTGCCCTTCGTCGACTTCGCCATCACGAGGGCGGTGTCGACCGCCTTGCGGAAGTCCTTGTAGGGCATCGCGCCCTGCACGAGGAAACTGCCGATGATGAACGAGGGCGTGGACTGCACGCCGGCCTGTTTCGCCTGGGCGAGATCGTTGTTCACCAGCGAAGCGATAGGCGCGGACACGCGGCACTTGTCGAACGTCGGGACATCGAGCGCGAGGTCCTTCGCGATACGCGAGAGCAGCGGTGACACGTCGCTCATGCCACGCGCCGTACCGAAGTTGTCGAAGATCGCGTCGGCGTACTCCCAGAACTTCCCCTGCACGCCGGCGCACAACGAGGCCTGCGCCTCGGCCCGCGCATGCGGATGGATGCTCTCGAGTGGCAGGTGCAGGTACGCGAAGCGGATTTTGCCGGTGTCGATGTAGTCGCGCTTGAGCTGCGCCATCGACGAGTCGTGCCACTGCTTGCAGTACGGGCACTGGAAGTCACTTATCATGACCACCCACATCGCGTTCTCCGGCCCCTGCAACCGGCTGCGGTCGGCCTTCTGCATGAGCGCGATGTTGGCAAGCGAGTCGTTTGCCGGTGTCGCCCCCGTGGCCGCCCCCGTGGCCTGCGCCATGGCGTCGGGCTTGGCAGCCCGGGACGCGGCATCGGCCCGTCCGCATGCGGCCGCGGCGCCGATGCCGGCCAGAAGCGCGAGTGCGCGGAGAATGTGGAGAGGGCGGGCCATCCCTGAACGCTAGCGGATTCCCGGCGCGGGGGGAGGGGGGATCGCGCAGCTCCATCGGATTCCCCCACCGTCCGTCACGCGGCCTCGTGACACTACATGTCCGTCTCCGCCGTATCAGGTGATATGATTCTCCCGTGCCCAAAACCATGACCGATTCAGCCCGTGGTGTCGTGGCCGCCAAGTGGTGGCCCAAGGCGATAGTGGCCGTGTGCGGGCTGCTCGTGCTGGCCGGCGTGGAGGCGCGTGCCCAGGCGCCGCTGCCGCAGCCCGTGGGCTACGTGAACGACTTCGCGAACGTGATTCCAGACGACGCCGAGCAGCGGATTGCCGCGCTGGCCGAGCGCCTCCATGCCGTCACGCGCGGCGACATGGTGGTGGTGACGCTCCCGGATCTGGGCGGGCGTCCGGTGGAGGAGGTGTCGCTGCGTCTCGGTCGCGAATGGAAGATCGGCGCCGATGCCACGATTGGCGACGCGGCGCGCAACGCCGGTGTGGTGATTCTCATCGTGCCCAAGGAAACGGCCGCCGACGGGCGTGGCCGCTGCCGCATCGAGACCGGGCAGGGCGCGGAGGGATTCCTCACCGATGCGATGGCGGGTGCGCTGTGCCGTGAACAGACCGACCGCTTCCGGGCGCAGGACTACGCGGGCGCGATCGAGGGGCTGGCGTTCGGCGTCGCCGACCGGTACGCGGCGGCATTCGACGTCACGCTCGACGGACAGCCGCGCGAGTCCAGTGAGTCGCGGTCGCGCGGTGACGACTCGGGCGGTTTTCCGGTCGTTCTGGTAATCATCATCGTGCTCTTCGTGCTCAGTTCGTTCGGCGGGCGCCGGCGGCGCGGCTGCGTGGGGTGCATTCCGCTGCCCATTCCCGGCCCCGTGATACACGGCGGCAGCTCCGGGTGGGGTGGAGGCGGCTTCGGCGGTGGCAGCGGCGGATTCGGTGGTTTCGGCGGTGGCGGCGGATTCAGCGGTGGTGGTGGCGGGTCCGATTGGTAATGCCGCGTTTCTTCTCTGGTGAACTCAGGCTTCCGACATGGCTTCCAAAACGATGACGTTGGACGAGTTGGTGTCGCAGCTCCGGCAGGTGCACGGGGAATCGCTGCAGGCGGTGGTGCTGTACGGCTCGGCGGCGAGCGGCGAGGAGATCACGGGCGCGTCGGATCTCAACGTGCTGGCCATCGTCGCCGCGCTCGACGTGGACACGCTGCGCAGCCTCGGACAGACGATGCGCGCCTGGCAGGAGGCCGGACATCCGCCCGTCCTGGAGATGACGGCCGCGGAATGGCGGTCGTCGGCGGATATCTTCCCCATGGAGTACGCGGATATTCTCGAGCGGCACCGGGTGCTGTACGGCACGCTGCCCCTCGACGGCATTGCGGTGTCGCTGTCGGATTTGCGTCTGCAGGTGGAGCAGGAAGCCATGGGGAAGCTGCTGCGGCTCCGTCGCAGCATCATGGTGGCCGGCACCGACCGCGATCGGCAGCAGGAGCTGCTGCGGGCGAGTCTGAGCAGTCTGCTGGTCATCTTCCGCGCCGTGATGCGGTTGCACGGCGAGGTGCCGCCGCGCGACGGGTCGCAGGTGATTGCGGCCGTGAGCGCGCGCGGCGGGTTCGATGGTGCCCCGTATCAGCGCGTGGCGGCACTCAAGCGTGGCACCGCCCTCGCGGGCGGTGAGACCGAACACGTCCTCGAGGGGTATCTCTCGGGGATGACCGCGCTGGTTGGCTATCTCGACACGTTCGGCCGCGCAGCGCCGTAAGGGCTCGCGTGCCAGTTGCCCTGTTTCTCCACGTCATTCACCAGGAGCTTTCCGTGGCGTTCTTCCGTCAGTCCCGTCGTCGCGCGATGATCGTCGCGCTTGCGCTGCCACTCACGTTCGGCGCCTGCGGGTACAACACCATTCAGTCGTACGACGAGCAGGCGGCGCAGGCCAAGCAGAACATCGACGCGCAGCTGCAGCGTCGCGCCGATCTCATTCCCAACCTCGTGAACACCGTGAAGGGGTTTGCGGCGCAGGAAGAGAAGGTGCTCACCGAAGTGACGCAGGCGCGTGCGGGTCTCGTGGGCGCGTTGCAGAAGCCCGGCGGCAGTGATCCCGCGGAGCTGGCGACCGCCAATCAGCAGCTCACCGGCGCGCTGGGTCGCCTGACGGTTGCCATCGAAGCGTATCCGGAACTCAAGTCCAACGAGAACTTCCTCCGCCTGCAGGACGAGCTCACCGGGACCGAGAACCGTATCGCCGTGTCACGCACCGACTACAACACCGCGGTGCGGCTGTACAACGAGTACATCCGCAAGTTTCCGGCGGTGCTGACGGCCAAGGCGACGGGCGCGAAAGCGCGCGAGTACTTCGAAGTGAAGGATGGAGCGGCGCGGGTGGCGCCCACGGTCGACTTCTCCGACAAGCACTGAGATGGTGAGCCGCCAGACGAAGAGTTGAGAGTCGAGGTGGCAGACGGAGAGTTGAGCCCGGATAGCCGTGAGAGTTGAGTGTTCTCGCCGTGAGAGTTGAGGGGGGCCCTCAATTCTCACCGCGAGCCAGCTCAACTCT
>DCZC01000173.1:920-3469 GCA_002331565.1 Gemmatimonas sp. UBA2094 | reverse complement strand
CAGCCCGCCCGTCGCGCCCGCCCCAGTCGCGACACAGGTCGTGGTCACGCCGGCCACGGTGACGCTGAACACCGGTGCCACCTCCCCGCTGACTGCTGCCGTCCTCACGGCAACCGGTACGCCGGTGAGTGGCGCGGCGGTGGCGTGGACGAGCAGTGCTCCGCAGGTGGCCACCGTGTCGGCCACCGGCGTGGTGACCGGTGTCAGCGTGGGCAGTGCGACCATCGCGGCCGCCGCCGGTACGCTGCGCGGAACGAGCGCCATTACCGTGCGCACCACGCCGCCCGCGGGCGCGTTTCAGACCACCGTGCCAGCAGTGGACTTCAATGTCGTACCCGCCCGCCCGACGGATTCGGCGATCAGTCTCAGCCTCTTCTCGGCGAGCGCACGCACGGTGACGCTGACGCTGCTCGACGGTGGCCGCTCCGAGTCGTTGGCGCTCACGGCGGGTGAGCCGCGTGTGCTCGAGCTCACCGGGCTCTCGGCCGACCGCACGTATCGCTATCGCATCTCGGCAACGTCGCCGGCGCTGACGTACGAGGGGCAGTTCCGCACGGCCCGGGCGAACGGCAGCACATACCGGTTCGTGATGCAGGCGGATTCGCATCTCGATGAGAACTCCGATCCGGCGATCTATACCAACACGCTGCGCAACATGCTCGCCGACAGCGCCGACTTTCTCGTGGATCTCGGCGATACGTTCATGTCCGACAAGTACAGCGACTACCGTGACGCCGCGGGCCACTACGTCGCGCAGCGCTACTACTTCGGGCTCAGCGGCGTGCAGCTGCCGCTGTATCTGGTGCAGGGCAATCACGACGCCGAAAACGGCTGGCTGAGCGCCAATGCGTCGTGGGCCGCCTCGCAACGGCTGCGCTGGTTCCCCGCCGTCTCACCCAACGCGTTCTACTCGTCGGGCGGCACCGCGGCGATTCCGCGCAACTACTACGCGTGGCGATGGGGCGAGGCCCTGTTCATCGCGCTCGATCCCTATGCCTTCACCACGGCCAAGCCGAGTTCGACCTCGAGCAGCTGGGCGTGGACGCTGGGCAAGGAACAGTACGACTGGCTCACGAGCACCCTCGAGTCGAGCACGGCCCGGTACACGTTCGTGTTCCTGCACCACCTTGTGGGCGGGCAGGGTTTCGAAGCGCGCGGCGGTGCCGAAGCCTCGCGTTTCTTCGAGTGGGGCGGCGCGAACGCCGATGGCACGACCGCCTTTGCGGAGCGTCGCGCCGGCTGGGCGATGCCGATTCACGATCTGCTCGTGAAGCACAAGGTTTCCGCGGTGTTCCACGGCCATGATCACCTCTACGTGAATCAGCTGCGCGACGGCATCCGGTATCTCGAGGTGCCGCAGCCGAGTTTCGCCCGCGAGAACTCCACGCAGAGCGCCTCGGATTACGGGTATCTGTCCGGTGTGCTCCTCGGCAGTTCCGGACACGTCCGCGTCACGGTATCCCCCACCAAGGCCACGGTGGCGTATGTCCGATCGCGCCTCGTTGCCGGAAACGGTGCCGTGGCAGACCAGTTCGACATTCTTCCATCCCGCTGACGACGATGCGCGCACTCTCCATACCCGTTCCTCGCCCGTATCGCTGCGGCGTCGGTCTGGCGCTGCTGCTCGGTGCGTGTGGCGGCGACGCCAAGACCACGGCACCCGCGACCACACCGACGACGCCACCGGCGCCCACCGCGAGCTTCGTCGTGTCGAGCACCGGCGTGGTGAACGGGACGCTGCCCACCACGTTCACCTGCGACGGCGAGTCGAAGTCGCCACCGTTCGCGTGGACCGGCGCGCCCGCGGGCACGCTGGAGTACGCGCTGCTCATGAGCACCATCCCCACGGTGGGCGCGACGAAGTACAGCTGGGTGCTGTACAACATCCCCGCAAGCGTGACGAGCATCGCCACCGGCACCTCGTCGGGTACCGTCGGACAGGCCGATGACGGCGCCGGCACCAACTACGCGCCGCCCTGCTCGCAGGGGCCGGGGCTCAAGCAGTACACCATTCAGGTGTTCGCCCTCTCGGCCGCCGGCCGCGTGACCGGCACGCCGTCGCAGACCACCGGTGCGGCCGTGCTCGAGGCCATTCGCAGCATCACGCTCGCGACCGCCACGTTGAACGTGAGCGTCAACCGCACACAGGCGATGATCAATTGCGGCTACGTGCGCGCGTCGGTGACCCCGTGGCGCGCCGCCACCGGCGTGGACGTGACGTGCGACTCCACTTACGCGGCGATCGCTTCTACGGGGATTCAGAGCCGCCACGTGATGATGCGCGGGATCCGTGCCACGAATCAGCAGGTGCCGATTCCACAGAACTTCACCGGCAGCAATGCCTGGCGCATTCCACTCACCCCCGTCGTGAGTGCCACCAAGACGTCCGCGCTCGATGGTCCGATCGGCATTGCCGTCAACGGCGTGCCCATCTTCAATCCGTGCAAGCAGGGCGGGTGCAGTGGGCCCGGCGGTGGGGACACCAAGGTGCTCGGCGAGCTCGACGAATGCAACGGTCACGCGGGTCGCGCCGACGACTACCACTATCA
>DCZC01000173.1:0-695 GCA_002331565.1 Gemmatimonas sp. UBA2094 | reverse complement strand
ACACGCATCCGCTGGGCTGGGCGCTCGACGGTTATGCGATTTTCGGGTACCGAAATCCCGATGGCACGACGGCCACCCGTGACGCGGGGTGCGGCGGCAACACCGTGACGCACGCCAATGCCCCCACGGGCTACGCGTATCACGTGACCGACGTGAGTCCGTATGTCTTGAGCTGCTTCCATGGGAACCCGAGTCCCGACCTTGCAGGGCAGGCGTCGAAGTTCTCGCCACTGCGACCGCCGGGTACACCCATGCCGTCCACCAACATGACGCTCGAAACGTCGGCGACGGCGTTGGCCATCGGCGGCACGAGCACCATGCGCTGGGAAAACGCCAGTCGAATCTACCAGATTCGCTATACCCGAACGGCTGCGGCGTGCTGGACCTTCGAGTTCCAGACCGACGGCGTGATCACGGCCACCAGCCCGTATTGTCGGACCCGATGAGCCGCGGGAGACGTGCTCCGTCGCCCGTGTCGATGTGGTGGCAGGCCATGCTGCTGGCGGCGTTGTTCGTGCTGCCGGTGCGACGGGCGGCGGCGCACGAGCTGCAGGAAACGGCCATCACGCTCGTCGTACGCGAGGGCGGCGCACTCGACCTGCGGGTCACGTGCACCTGGTCGCGCCTGCTGCTCGCGTCGGGAGCCGCCGGGACGACGGAGGGTGCCCGTGCCGCCGTGGCGCGGCTTGCCGCCG
>DCZC01000103.1:47073-47449 GCA_002331565.1 Gemmatimonas sp. UBA2094 | reverse complement strand
TCGGCGGCGACGACTTCGACCAGCGTGTCATGGACTGGCTGGTGGCCGAGTTCAAGCGCGATCAGGGCATCGACTTGTCGAAGGATCCGATGGCGCTGCAGCGTCTCAAGGAAGCCGGCGAAAAGGCCAAGATGGAGCTGTCGAGCGCCACCACGACCGACATCAACCTGCCCTTCATCACCGCCGACGCGACCGGGCCCAAGCACCTGAACTACACGCTCACCCGTGCCAAGTTCGAGCAGCTGGTCGACGAGCTCGTCGAGCGCACCAAGGGCCCGATGGAGCAGGCCCTGAAGGACGCCGGGTTCAGCAAGGGGGACATCGATGAGATCATTCTTGTCGGCGGCTCCACCCGCATCCCGAAGGTGCAGGAGCT
>DCZC01000103.1:46833-47029 GCA_002331565.1 Gemmatimonas sp. UBA2094 | reverse complement strand
AAGTTCGAGCAGCTGGTCGACGACCTCATCCAGCGGACCCTCGAGCCCATGAAGAAGGCGCTCGACGACGCCGGCATGAAGCCGAGCGAGATCGACGAGATCATTCTCGTGGGCGGCTCGACGCGCATCCCGAAGATCCAGGAAGTCGTCAAGAACTTCTTCGGCAAGGAACCCAACAAGGGCGTGAACCCGGACG
>DCZC01000103.1:46306-46510 GCA_002331565.1 Gemmatimonas sp. UBA2094 | reverse complement strand
ACCACGATTCCCACCAAGAAGTCGGAGACCTTCTCCACGGCCGACGACAATCAGTCGACGGTGGAAATCCATGTGCTGCAGGGTGAGCGCGACTTGGCCGTGTACAACCGCACGATCGGCAAGTTTCAGCTCACGGGCATCCCGCCCGCCCCGCGCGGCACGCCGCAGGTCGAGGTCACGTTCGACATCGATGCCAACGGCATC
>DCZC01000103.1:19330-46159 GCA_002331565.1 Gemmatimonas sp. UBA2094 | reverse complement strand
GAAGTGACCTTCGACATCGATGCCAACGGCATCCTGCACGTGACGGCGCGCGACAAGGCCACCGGCAAGGAGCAGAAGATCCGCATCGAGGCGTCGAGCGGCCTGTCGGACAGTGAGATCGACAAGATGGTCAAGGACGCCGAGCAGAATGCGGCGGAAGACAAGAAGCGTCGCGAGGAGATCGACACGCGCAATCGTCTCGACTCGCAGACGTACGACGTGGAAAAGAACGTGAAGGAGTGGGGCGACAAGGTCCCCGCCCCCCTGAAGGAGCGGATCGACGCCGCCGTCGAGCGCGCCCGCAAGGCGTTGCGCGGTGACGACATGAACGAGATCCGCGATGCCCAGGAGGAGCTGAGCAAGGCTTACAGCGAGGCGGGCCAGGCGTTCTACCAGCAGCAGGCCGCGCCGGAAGGCGGCGCGGCGGACGACGCGGGCGCCCAAAGCGAGCCGCAGGCCGCGAAGGCCGAGGACGTGGTCGAAGCCGACTACGAGATCGTCGACGACAAGAAGTAAGGCGGGACGCTGGACAAGCCCCGAGCCCCGCCGGAAACTCCCGGCGGGGCTTCGGTGTCTTACCTACCGTGGTATGTACGGGTATGGCATTCCACTGGAGCACTATCAACGAGCATCGAACCATGGCTGCACAATTCTCTCGCTATCGCTTCGCGACCGTCGCGATCGGCTGTTTCGCCGGCGGCGTCTTCTTCGCGTCCGGCATGGACTGGACGAAAATCAGCTGGGCTCAGAGCACCACGGGTAACCGCCCCGCCGCCGTCTTGGGGCGCGGCCCGATGGGCACCGAAGGGCTCAACACCTTCGCCGATATCGCCGAGCAGGTTACCCCCGGCGTGGTGGCGGTGAACACCACGCGCTCGGTTCGTCCACGCGGCAACGCGCGTGGTCGCGTACCACAGGGCATGGAAGACTTTCTCGAACAGTTCGGCGGTCCCCAGCCGCGGCAGCAGCGCGGCGAGGGCTCCGGCTTCATCATGAGCAGCGATGGCTACATCGTGACGAACAATCACGTGGTGGCCGACGCCGATCAGGTGTCCATCACGCTCAGTGACGGGCGCGTGTTCAAGGCCAAGGTGGTCGGCACCGACAGCACCACCGACGTGGCGGTCGTGAAGATCGACGCGCGCGGCCTACCCACGCTCACCACGGGCGACGACGAAAAGACGCGCATCGGCGAGTGGGTGCTCGCCGTGGGCAACCCGCTCGGTCTCGATTTCACCGTGACTGCGGGCATCATCTCCGCCAAGGGACGCGGTCAGGAAATCAACCTGCCCAACGCGGGCAACTTCACGATCTCCGACTTCATCCAGACCGACGCGGTGATCAATCCCGGCAACTCCGGCGGCCCGCTCATCAACCTGCGCGGCGAAGTGATCGGTCTCAACAGCGCGATCATGAGCCAGACCGGCTTCTACTCGGGCTACGGGTTCGCCATCCCGATCACGCTGGTGAAAAACGTGTCCGACGCGCTGATCAAGGAAGGGCGCGTGCGCCTGCCGGTCATGGGGGTGTCGGTGGCGCGGGTGGAACCGGAGGATGCGGGCATCAACGGCCTGGCGCGGGTGGCAGGCGTGAAGGTGATGGGGTTCAATCCGCCCGATGGCGGTCCGGCCAAGGCGGCGGGCATCGAGGTGGGTGACCTCATCATCACGGTGGACGGCAAGCCGGTGGATCGGGTGAGCTCGCTGCAGCGCATCGTTCGGCAGCGCCGAGTGGGCGACCGCATCCCGGTGGAAGTGGTGCGCTTCGGCAGCAGGAAACGTGTCGAAGTGCGCCTGGTCGAAGCCGAAAACACCGCGCAGCTCGCGGTGAACGCCGACGCACCCGACGCAGCCGGCAACCCGTCGGCGGGCAAGCTTGGGATCACGGTGGAAGCCGTGCCCGTCGAGATGGCCACGCGCCTCAAGACGAACGGGCGCGGTGTGCGGGTCACCGACGTATCGCAGGACGGCCCGGCACGCGACAAGCTCGCGCCGGGCAGCGACATCGTGCTCTCGGTGCTGTATCCGACGCCGCGACGTGACGTGCGCAGCGTGGCCGACCTGCAGAGCGCCATCGCGGCCCTCAAGGACGGGGACTACGTGAGCCTGCTGGTACAGTCGATAGATCCGAGACTGGGACAGCGGGTGGTCAATCTGCGGATTGGGGGCTGACGGCTCTGCCCTCGCGTCTCATCCTCGAAAGAGGTGAGACTCGCGCAGACAGCGGGAGAGTTGAGCCTGCCGCCTGAGAACTGAGCTCGGATAGCAGTGAAGCTGAGGGTTCCAGCAGCGAGAATTGAGGAGTCCACGCTCAACTCTCGCCGCTAGAACCCTCAGCTTCACCGCTATCCGGGCTCACCCCTCGCTCTCATGTCTCGAGTCCTGCTCTCCAGACCGAGATCTCAGATCTCAGGTCAGTGCCCGAACGGGTAGAGCGACACGCCCGCCTGAATTCTCGTTTGCGTGCTCTCGTACTGTCCCGGCGTGCTGTTGGAGATCTGCCCTGCCTGCGTGAGCTTCCCGAACGTCCACAGCGCCGTGCCGTGCAGAGCCAGCTTGGACGAGAGGAACACTTGGGCGCCCGCGCCGCCCGTGGGCGCGATTTCGTCGAAGTCGCGGCCAGCGTTGGCCGAGCGGGCTGTGGCGCCCGCGGTCACGAACACGCGCACCGGCGAGCCCGCATCCAGTACGGAGAGCCGCAGCAGGGCGTCGTACTGCGACACCGTGACGGACGCACCGGTGGTGTTTCCCGTGAGCACGCTGCGGTCGAAGTTGGCCAGCACCGACAGGTTGTGCGAGAGCCCGAGCCCCGCATGCAGGCCGAAACCGCTGCCGAAGTCGAGCTTTTGCGCCGCCGACTTCACATCGAGCGACGAGCCGGCGTACTGAATGCCGACGAAGAGCCCCTTGGTGGACTGGGCGCCCGCGATCATCGCCGATCCCACAAATACGGCCGCCGCAAGGGCGGCGTGCGTCAGTTTGGTCATGCGCACTCTCCTAATCAGTCGGTGTTGATGAAACGATATAGCACGCGAATGAGTCGGTACGCATCCGGCATCGACTCCCGGCTGAACTCGACGGTACTCGGATTCACGAGTCGGATCTCCCGGAACGCGGCCGCCACCTCGGGGATGGTGGGATCACGCATCTCCATTCGTACCGTATAACGCGCAAGTCGTTCCGGCGGCGTCTTGCGGGCGGAGGCCACGGCCGACTTGGCCGCCTCCTGAATCTCGCGACGAGTCTCCGCCAGCGGACGCAACTCCACGGCACGCGAATTGATCGCCCGCTTCACCACTACGCCCCGCACATTCGGCACAGTCGCACGCTGCTCTTCGACGGCCACGTCGTCACCCGTCACCATCACCACGGGCACGCCGTACCAGCGCGCAAACAGGGCATTCATACCACCCTCGCCCACCGACAGCCCGTTGATCTGCAGGTCTCGCAACACGCCCGACCCCGTGTGTGCGAACACGCCTCGCGGTGAACCGGCCTTGGCATGATAGCCCACGAAGATCACGGCATCGTAGGTGGAATCGAGCCCTTCCATCATGCCGTGGCGCTTGAAGCTGTGGCTGATGAGCCGCACGCGCGGGTCGAGGTCTTCCGGCAGCAGGTTGCGCTGACTGCCATGTGAGTCGTTCACCACCACCTCGGTGGCGCCACCGTCGAAGGCACCGCGGATCGCCGCGTTGGCGTCTTCGGCCATCAGCTTCCGCGCGCGTCCATACTCGGCGCCTGCGGCCGATGTCTGGTTGTCGCCGTTCACGCCGCTGATGCCTTCCATATCGACGGAGATGTACACCTTGCGCGCTTGGGCGTGCGCAACCGCAGGAGCGACGGCGACGAAGAGAGTGACGCCGAAGAGGAGCGTGCGTGCGTTTCGCATGAGGACAAGTGGTGAAGGAAGTCGAAGCCGGAGCACGATGGACTCAACGACAGCCCGGCATCCGGAACGCGCCGATGCGGGTCGAATACTGTGTGGCGCCCGCACGGAAATAGTCGCCAACGTACCAGATCGTGCAATCGTCCGCCGGATCGACGGCCGTCTGCGTGTAGTCTTCCCAGCGCAGCGTGGTGGTTTGCGACGCGGCACCAGTCGCCAACATGATCTCGTGGAATCCGAGCGTACCTTTCACGTGCCGCGGTGACCGGCCGGCAAAGCGCTGACCGGCAAAGGTGAAGGCATTGCCCGCGGAGTACCCGATGCCGATGTTGCCGAACCGGTCCATCGCGGCGCTGGGGAGCCAACGATACAGACTGTCGAAGGCCAACGTCCCCTGCTGGTACAAGGTGACGGCACCGGCCTGGCCGACCCGCAATTCGTACCAGCGCACACCACCGGCGCCCTGCGAGGTATTGATACTGTGCGTCGCAACGAGGGAGGCCCGTGCGCCGAACTGCCGGTACACGAGTCGGGGCATGAGCTTGTCGCCTTGCGCATCGAGTCGGCGCTCCACGCCGGGCTGCGGTACACAATTGGTGAGTTGCCCGCCGCAGAGATAGCGATAGGGGGCCACGGCAATGCGCTCGGGGCCCGTGAAGGTCGTGCGCGACGTATCACGCCAGTTCACGGAGAATCGCCACAGCTGCAGCTCGTCACTGTCCACCACCCCGCGCAACTGCGTTCCGCCAGCCGCCAGCACGAGGTTGGGAGCGCCCTTGGGCGGCAGAGCGCGCCCGTCGAGATCGGCCGTGTTGAGGAAATTCACGTTGGGAACGATGCGGCACTGTTCGCGCGCCTCCGCGCCGCGCAGCATGCGTGCGCGCTCCGCCACGCAGACATGTTTCTCGATCACGTCGTCGCCCGTACTGGTGGGCACGTAGTACCCGTCGGGCCACACGGCGGGGCGCGGATAATCGGGGAAAAGCGGTCGCGCGAATTCGTAGCGGTGCCATGCGCCGAGCGGATCGCTGGTCGCACTCACGGCATAGCACATCGCGTAACCACCGGTCGCCGTGTCCGGGCCGGCTCGCGGTGGCGCCGGCCGTGGAGCGGGGTCGTTCACGGGTGCCGGGATCACCAACCGCGCCGTGCGCGGTCCCGAGGCGGTGTGCCCCGCCGGCACCCGTCGGAAGACCGGCAGCACCAGCAGCCAGCGATCGGCCAGTTGGTCGTAGCGCACCACCGCATCACCGCTCAGCATCGTTTCGCACGGGCCACCGAAGCCGCGGAACACCGCGTTGGTCGGCAGGGGCCCGTACACCGACGTCCCGTTCTTCCGGAACACTGCCCACTGCGAGTTGACAGTCTGCACGACGTGCGCGCGTCCCACCGCCAGCGAATTGTCCGACGGGTTGCGTAGCGTAACGGCCCCGTGCGGACCGACGAACCCTTCGCCCAACCCATCGAACTGCTGCACGAGGCGGATGCGACCGGCCGCGGCACCATGAGTTGTTTGTTCGACCGCTGCGCTTCCGGACGACACGCCGGTTACCTGCGTACCCGCTGGCGGGGCCTGTGCGGACAGCATGGGTGCGGCCGCGGACGACACCGCGACGGCGGCGAGGAGAGGGAGCGGGATCTGTCGCATGGGCAACGTTACCGCCACCGCTCTCGGGCTGCTACCTTGCTCCGCATGTCCAGCGACTCGTCGGTTCCGACCGCTCCCCTTTCGCTCACGCGCGTCGAGATGCAGGCGCTGGGCGATCGCGCTCTCGCGATGGTCATCGATCATTTCGAACACATCCGGCAGGAGCGCACGCACGACAGCATGCCACGTGAGGAGGCGGTCTCCCTGCTGCAGACGCCCCTCGCCGAGCAGCCCGTGTCTCCCGACGTGTTGCTCGATACGCTGGCGCGCCACGTCTTCCCCAAGGGGTTCCGCACGGACCATCCGCGCTTCTACGCCTTCGTGCCGTCGCCCACGAACTTCGTGAGTGTGGTGGGCGACCTGCTCACGAGTGGGCACAACCTGTTTGCCGGCTATTGGTTCGCCGCGAGCGGCGCGGCGCAGATCGAACTCACGGTGCTCGAGTGGCTGCAGCGCGCGTGCGGATACGGCGAGGGCGCCGGCGGCATCTTTCTGAGCGGCGGGTCCATGGCAAACCTTTCCGCGATCGTGGCGGCCCGTGAGGCACGCTTGGGCGCCCATGACGCGCGCGCAGTGGTGTACTACCCGGATCAGACACATTCGTCGGTGTCGAAGGCGTTGCGCGTCCTCGGCTTCTCGAAAGCCCAGCGCCGGATGGTCGCCACCACTGATGACTTCCGCCTCGACGTCGGTGCGCTCGAAGCGGCAATCGCCACCGACCGCGCCAACGGCATGCGCCCGTTCTGCGTGGTGGCGAACGCCGGTACCACGAACACCGGCGCCGTGGACCCGTTGCACGACATCGCCGATCTCAGCGAACGCGAAGGGTTGTGGCTGCATGTGGATGGCGCGTACGGGGCGGCGGCCGTCCTGCACCCGCGCGGCAAGGCCGCGCTGTCGGGTTTGGAGCGCGCCGATTCCATCACGCTCGACCCGCACAAGTGGCTCTTCCAGCCGTACGAGTTGGGGTGTCTGCTGGTGCGCGATGCGCGACACCTGCACCACGCCTTCCGCGTGTCCGACGACGATCACGCCGACTATCTGGCCGACGTGGCCCGCCACACGTACGAGGACGTGAACTTCTTCGACCGTGGCATCCAGTTGACCCGCTCGTTCAAGGCGCTCAAGCTCTGGCTGTCGTTGCGCACGTTCGGGCTCGCCGCGTTTCGCGGCGCGATCCAGGTGGGGTTCGACGTGGCCGACTTCGCGCAGCAGTGGCTCGAGGCGAGCGGCCAATGGGACATCGTCACGCCATCGCAGATGGGTATCGTGAGCTTTCGCTGGCGCGGTGAAGGCCTGTCGGACGCGCAGGTGGACGCCCTCACGGCGCGCACGGCCGATCGCATGCGCGAGGACGGCTACGCCACGATCATGAGCACCATTCTGCGCGGGAGGCCCACGTTCCGCGTCTGCCCCATCCACTGGGACGCGAACGTCGGCGAGATGGCAGAGGCGCTGACTCGCCTCACCCGGTTTGCCGTAGAGGAAACCGCGCGGGCGTAGCGGTGCCCTGCGTTGGCCCTCCGGATGGTTGTGAGCGCGATTATCTTGTGAGGGAAGTACGCGGACGTGGCGAAATTGGTAGACGCACCAGCCTTAGGAGCTGGCGGGGCGACCCATCCCGGTTCGAGTCCGGGCGTTCGCATTGGCGAGACACACGCGGAGTGGCCAGCCGTTTCACTTCGGGTGCCCCTGTTTCTCGACGCCATGGGGCTCGGCGTTCAAATTGAGGAGATCACGCGCACCGCGCCCTTCCCTCGATTTCAATGTCACGTCCGCTGCTGTTCATCGCTGCCCTCGCCACCGCTTCGGCGCTCCCCGCCCAGGCGCCGCAGCCCGCCGCGATTCCCCTCGATAGCGTCTTCTCCACGGTGAAGTGGCGCTCCATCGGCCCCTTCCGGGGTGGCCGCTCCAACGCGTCGACCGGCGTGATCGGTGACCCCAAGACGTACTACATGGGTACCACCGGCGGCGGCGTGTGGAAGACCGACAACATGGGCATCAGCTGGCGCAACATCTCCGACGGGTACTTCAAGTCGGGCACGGTGGGGGCCATCGCCGTCGCGCCAAGCGATCCCAACGTGGTGTACGTCGGCATGGGCGAGCACGCCATCCGCGGGGTCATGACGCACTCGGGCGACGGGGTGTACCGCTCAACCGACGCCGGCAAGAGCTGGAAGAAGATCGGGCTCGACGACACGCGTCACATCGCACGCATCGTTGTGCATCCGAATAACCCCGACGTGGTGTACGTGGCCGCGCAAGGGACGCTCTTCGCGCCGTCCGCCGAGCGCGGCATCTTCAAGTCCACCGATGGTGGCGTTACCTGGAAGAAGGTGTTGTACGTCGATCAGCGAACCGGCGCCGCCGAGCTGTCGATGGACGCCAACAACCCGCGCATCCTGTATGCGGCCATGTGGGAGCACGGCCGCCTGCCTTGGAAGGTCATCAGCGGCGGCAAGGGCAGCGCGCTGTACAAGTCTACCGATGCCGGCGAAACGTGGACGAAGATGACCGAGGGGTTACCCGAGAAGATGGGCAAGATGTCGGTCGCCGTGAGCCCGGCCAACCCGGAACGCGTGTACGCGCTCATCGAAAGCGAGTCGGAGGGGAGCGAGCGCGGACTCTACACGTCGGTGAACGCGGGCAAGAGTTGGAGCAAGGTGAGCGGCGAGCCACGTCTCGTGCAGCGCGCCTGGTATTACATCGAGCTCTTCGCCGATCCGAAGAACGAAAACCGCATCTACGTACTGAGTGCCCCGGCGCTTCGCTCCGACGACGGCGGGCGCACGTGGGAGGAAGTGGACGGGGTGCACGGCGATTACCACGACATGTGGATCAACCCGGCCGACCCCCGGAACTTCGTCATTTCCGACGACGGCGGTGCCGTGATCACCTTCGACGGCGGGAAGAGCTTCAGCGGGCAGGCGCTGCCCACCGGACAGTTCTACCGCATCAACACCGACCATCGCTTCCCGTATCGCGTGTACGGCGCGCAGCAGGACAACACCTCGATCATGATTGCCAGTCGCGAACTGGCGAGCGGCGGCATCACCGCTGCAAGTTGGCGCGCGTCGGCCGGCGGTGAAAGCGCCTTCCTCGCCTTCGACCCGGCGAACCCGCGCTACGTGCTGGGCGGCAGCTATCAGGGCACCATCGAGGTGCTGGATACGCAGGCACAGGCGAGCACGAGCATCATGGCGGCACCCATTCAGTATCTGGGACGCGATGCCAAGGACATGAAGTACCGGTACAACTGGAATGCGCCCATCATCTGGAGCCGGCACGAGCCCAACACGTTCTACCACGGCGCGCAGGTGCTGCTCAAGACCTCCGACCTCGGCCGCAGTTGGACGGAGGTGTCCCCCGACCTCACCCGCAACGAGAAGGAGAAGCAGGGCAAAGCGGGCGAGCCGTTCACCAACGAAGCCGTGGGCGCCGAGAACTACGGCACACTCGCGTACGTCGCCGAGAGCCCGCACGAGAAAGGGGTGATATGGACCGGCAGCGACGACGGGCTGGTGCAGCTCACGCGTGACGGCGGCAAGACGTGGAAGAACGTCACGCCGAAGGGACTCGCCGAGTGCCTCGTGAACGCCATCGAGGTGTCTCCCTTCGACAAGGGCACCGCGTACATCGCCACCACGCGATTCAAGTTCAACGACCATACGCCGGGCCTCTACAAGACGACCGACTACGGCACCACGTGGACGAAGATCGACAAGGGCATTCCGGCAGGGGCCTTCACGCGCGTGGTGCGCGAGGACGAGGTCCGACGCGATCTGCTCTTCGCCGGCACGGAGACCGGGCTCTACGTGTCGTGGAACGGCGGCGTCGATTGGTCACCGTTCCAGCTCAACCTGCCGAATGCCCCCATCACCGACCTCAAGGTGCATCAGGGCAACCTCATCGCCGCCACATCGGGACGTGCCTTCTGGATTCTCGACGACCTGCCCGTGCTGCGTCAGTACAAACCGGGTGCACCGGCGCTGTCCGCCTTCCGCCCCGCCCCGGCCCATCTGGTGAACGGTGGCAGCGAGCTGAACGCCACCGACGGCGACTTCACCGGCGCCGATCCATTCCGTGGCGTGAATCCGGCCAACGGCGTGGTGCTCTACTACCAGCTTCCGGAGTTGAAGAAGGGCGAGGCGTTGTCCATGGAGATCGCCGACGCGACCGGGCGCGTCGTGCGCACGCTGAGCTCGGTGAAAGACACGACGTTCTCGCGGTGGGACGGCGGTCCGCCGCCGGAACCGACGCTCACGACGAACACGGGACTCAACCGCTTCGTGTGGGACATGCGCCACGGCACCATGCGTGGCGTGCCGGGCATGTACATCGAGGCCAGCTACCGCGGACACAAGGTCTCGCCCGGCACGTATCGCATCACCATCACGCTCGGCGAGCGCACATCGATCACCGAAGCCGAGGTGCTCGCGAATCCGCTCTATACCACCGACTCCGCGACGTACGCGGAATACGACCGGTTCATGTCACGCGTCGAGGGTGAGGTGACGCGCATGCACGATGTGGTGAACGAGCTCCACGATGCGCAGGAACAGCTTGCGTCACTGCTGGCGTCGCTGCCCGCCGATGCGCGGTATGGCGACGTGCGGCGGGAAGCCGACGTCCTGCTGGCGCGCCTCAAGGCGTGGGATACCGACATGGTATCACGCAAGACGAAGGCCTACGATGATCCCGAAAACTTCGCACAGAAGTTCACGGCCAACTGGTTGTTCATGGTCAACGCCACCGAGAGCGATCTACCGCGGGTGAATCAGCCGTCGAAGGATCGGCTGGCCGAGCTCGAACCCGAGTGGACGAAGCTCAAGGCCCGGGCGGACGCGCTTCGCGATCAGGACATCGTGACGCTGAACAGAAAGCTCTTCGATCTCGGCATCGGCGCCATCCGGCAGAAAAAAGCGCCAGCCGGCAGGCCTATCGGTTGAGCCGCGTCACCGCGTCCGCGTCGCCGTGCGGCACCGACGGCTTCCGCCCTTCCCGTACGTATCGATGAATGTTCCTCATACTCGCGAACGCATCGTGGATCACCACCGGGCGCACTACCGGAGTACCTCTTAAGTGGAACAGGCATCAACGTTGCATTTCCGCGCAATCACGGCGCACGACGCGCCGGCGATCGCGCGGTTGCACGCCACGAGCTGGCGCACGGCGTATCGCGGCATCCTCACCGACGCGTATCTCGACGACGATCTCGAGAGTGAGCGGCGCTCGGTGTGGACCGCAAAGCTCTCCGCCCCCGAGGCCGGCCCCGGCTGGCTGGCGCTCGTGAATGATGGCGCCGTGGGGTTCGTGTATGTGCGCCCGCGCGAGGATGCGCACTGGGGAACGCTCGTCGACAATCTGCACGTGCTGCCGGGGCATCAGGGGCTGGGGATCGGCCGGCGCCTGCTGCACACCGTTGGCGGCTGGGCGGCAGCGCACGCACCCGATGCCCGCGTGCACCTCTGGGTTTTCGCCGACAACACGCCGGCACGGGGCTTCTACGCGCACGTGGGCGGCAGCGAGGTGGAATTCGTAGACCGTGCCGCGAGCGACGGACGGGATTTGCCGGAGTATCGCGTGGCGTGGAACTCGCCGGCCGCACTCATCGCCGGCACGGTGCCGTTCCGACGACAAGCAGGGCTGTAGGGAGTGCCGTGACGCGATTCATGGGCATGAGCGAAAAAGTGGTCAGGCGAACCGCGACAGGCGGAACAGCGCGATGTCGTGCGAGGTGCGATCGGCGGAGACGAGATCGGCGCAGATCTCACCGATCACGCTGCTGAACTTGAACCCGTGTCCCGAGCAGGCCGACACCAGCAGCACCTCCGGCATCTCCGGTGCGCGATCGATCACGAAGTGCTCGTCGACGGTATTCGTGAATATGCAGGTCGTGGCGGATGCCAGCTTCCCATTCGCCGACGGGAAATAGCGCGCCGACGCGAGCCGTAGGGCGGCTTCGTCCTCGGCCGTGATCTCGCGGGGCACCCGGTCGGGGTGAACGGCCTCGAACCGATGGTGATACTTGCCCAGCTTGAAGCCAGGGACCTGGTACTCGGGGAACCCGTAGAACGCGCCCTCCTCCGCCTCGAGGACGAACACCGGGAAGGCGGTGGGGGCGAAGGCCAGCGGGGCATCGATTCCGAACCAGCCGAGCACCTGCCGTTCGGGCGTCACCCGATGGCGCAGGGCCGGCGCCAGCTCTCCCATCCACGGGCCGGCGGCGAGCACGACCTGCCCGGCCTCGTACACACCGCGATCGGTCCGCACCCGCACACCGCCGGGCGCCGACTCCACGGCCAGCACCTGTTCGTTGGTGCGAACCGTGGCCCCGGCGCGCCCGGCACGGGCCAGATGTGCCGCGATGCACCGCTCCGGGGTGAGGAATCCGGCGTCGGGCTGGAAGACCGCCATGGCGTTGGGCGCCGGGCGCCAGGCGCCGAACCGTCGGGCGAGGGCGGGCGCATCGAGAATCTCGTGCGGGAGGTCATGCTCGAGGCAGCTGCGCAGGCTCCCGTCGAACACGACCCCGCCGACCGGCCCGACATCCAGCCCGCCGGTCACGTGCAGCAGCGGCTCGGCCATCCCCCGCTCCAACTCGCGCCACAGGGCAAAGGCCCGTCGGAGGAGCGGGACGTAGGACGGGTGCTCGAAGTAAGCCAGCCGGATGATGCGGGTCAGGCCATGGGAGGACCCGTGTGGATGACCGGGCTCGAACCGCTCCAGCCCGAGCACCCGCTGCCCCCGTTCGGCAAGGTGGCAGAGGGCGGCGCTGCCCATACCTCCCAGCCCCACCACGATCACATCGAAGCCTGCCCCCATGAGCCCCCTCGTGCGCGACGGTGTACGTGCATCGAACCGCGTGAATCTTCGAGACGAAATCCGGCCTTTCCTGCTTGCCGATGCGTGGTCCCTGAGCCATGCTAGCGATTGCCAGCTAATCCCTCCCCAGGAGTCTCGCCTCATGGCAGCAACAAACGTCTCCGACCCGCAATACTACCACCGGGTCGTGGATTGCCAGTGGGCCTGTCCGGCCCACACGAACGTCCCCGGCTACATCCGCCTCATCGCACAGGGCCGGTATACGGAGAGCTATCTGCTCAACCGCGAGTCGAACGTGTTCCCCGGCATCCTGGGGCGCGTCTGCGACCGTCCGTGTGAACCCGCCTGCCGTCGTGGCCGCGTGGAAGAAAAGCCCGTGGCAATCTGCCGCCTCAAGCGCGTGGCGGCCGATCATCGCGACGACATCACCGAATTCCTGCCCAAGGCGCCGGCCGTCAAGAACGGCAAGCGCGTGGCCCTCATCGGCGCCGGCCCGGCCTCGCTGACCGTAGCCAACGATCTGCTGCCGCTGGGATACGACGTCACGATTTTCGAGAAGAATGCGACGCCGGGCGGTCTGATGCGCATCAACATCCCGTCGTTCCGGCTTCCGGCCAACGTGCTCGACGAGGAGTGCGGGTACATCATCGACATGGGCGCCCACATGCAGTACGGCACCCCGGTCACCAGCCTCAAGGCGCTGCTCGACGACGGCTACGACGCCGTGTTCGTGGGCGCCGGCGCGCCGAAGGGCAAGGAACTCGACATCCCCGGTCGCTGGGACGCGCCCGAGCAGGTGCACATCGGCATCGAGTTCCTCGCCAACGTGCATTTCAAGCACATCGAGCAGATGGGTCCGCGCGTGATCATCATCGGCGTGGGCAACACGGCCATGGACTGCTGCCGCACCTCCAAGCGCCTCGGCGCAACCGACGTGAAGGTGGTGGCGCGACGCGGCCGCAAGCATTTCAAGGCGTCGCCGTGGGAACTCGAGGATGCCGAAGAGGAGCAGGTCGAGATCATCGAGAACCACGCGCCCAAGCGCATGGTGGTCGAGAACGGCAAGCTCGTGGGCATGGAATTCGAAGTCCTGCAGTGGACCGAGGATGCCGGCGGCAAGCAGTCGAGCACCGTGGTGGGCACCACGGTCATTCCGTGCGACCAGGTCATCCTCGCCATCGGGCAGGACAACGCCTTCGAGTTCATCGAGCGCGACATCGGCGTGGAGTTCGACGCGAAGGGCATGCCCGTCGTGAACAAGACCACGCACCAGAGCACGCACCCCCGAGTCTTCTTCGGCGGTGACGCCGCGTGGGGCCCGGAAAACATCATCTGGGCGGTGGCGCACGGACATGCGGCCGCGATTTCCATGGACCTGCAGAGCCACGGCCGCGACGTGGTCCAGGATCGTCCGCCCTACGGCATGTCGCTCACCAGCGCGAAGATGGGCATGCACTCGTGGGCGTACGACAACGATTACGAGTCGGCGAAGCGCGCCAAGATGCAGCACGAGGATCTCACACGCCGCTTCAAGGACCTCGTGACGGAAGTGGAGCTTGGCTTCACGCCCGAGCAGATCGTGTCGGAAGTGGGGCGCTGCCTCAACTGCGACATCCAGACGCATTTCACGGCCACTGCGTGCATCGAGTGCGACGCCTGCGTGGACATCTGCCCCACCAACTGCCTCACCATCACCACCAACAGCACGCCTGTCGACGAACTGCGCACGCGCCTGTCCGCGCCGGCGCTCAACACGTCGCAGGATATCTACCTCTCCGAGGCGCTGCCGCAGACCAAGCGCATCATGGTGAAGGACGAGGATGTCTGCCTCCACTGCGGTCTCTGTGCCGAGCGTTGCCCCACCGCCGCGTGGGACATGCGCATCTTCGATCTCAAGAAGCCGATGGCGGGACAGCTCGCCGGGATGGCCAGCGTATGAGCGGTATCAACGATTTCGCGTTCAAGATGGGTACCGTGAACGGCACAGGCTCCGCCAGTGCCAACGGGTTGCTCATGCAGGCCATCTTCCGCATGGGCATCCCGGTCACGGGCAAGAATATCTTCCCGTCCAACATTCAGGGATTGCCCACGTGGTACGAAATCCGCGTCAGCAAGGACGGCTACACGGCACGTCCGAGCGAGGTGGATCTGGTGGTGGCGCTCAATCCGGCCACCTACGCCAAGGATGTGGCCACGGTGCGCCCCGGCGGCTACCTCGTGTACGACTCGTCGTGGCCGCTCGAGCCCGATCTCGTGCGCGAGGGCATCACCATCCTCGGCATTCCGTTCGGCAAGATGTGCGTGGAGAACTTCCAGGGGGATCGCGATCGCACCCTGCTCCGCAACATCGTGTACGCCGGTTCGCTGGCTGCGCTGCTGGACATCGACATGGATGTCATCGGTGGTATGCTGGCGGAGAAGTACGGCAAGAAGCCCAAGCTGCTCGACAGCAACCACAAGGCCATCCGTCTGGGGTATGACTACGCGAAGGCCAACTTCGACTGCCCGCTGCCGTTCCGTCTCGAAAAGATGGACGCGACCGGCGACTCGATTCTCATCGACGGCAATACGGCGTGCGCGCTGGGCGCGGTGTACGCCGGCGCCACGGTGGGCGCGTGGTATCCCATTACGCCGGCCACCGCGCTGATGGAGCAGTTCAAGGCCTTCTGTGAGAAGTTCCGCATCGACCCGGAAACCGGCGCGCACAATTACGCCATCCTGCAGGCTGAGGACGAACTCGCGGCCGCGGGCATCATCATCGGCGCGGGCTGGGCCGGCGCCCGGTCGTTCACGAACACGTCGGGTCCCGGCATCTCGCTCATGCAGGAGTTCATCGGGCTCGCGTACTACACTGACATCCCCGCCGTCTTTTTCGACATCCAGCGGTGCGGCCCGGCCACGGGCATGCCCACGCGTACGCAGCAGGCCGACCTCATGTCGTTGGCCTATGCGTCGCATGGTGACACCAAGCACCTCATTCTCTTCCCCGCCAATCCAGGCGAAGCGTTCGAACTGTCGGTACAGAGCTTCGATCTCGCCGAACGGTTCCAGACACCCGTCTTCGTGGCTACCGATCTCGACATCGGCATGAACGACTGGATGGTGAAGCGCTTCCAGTGGGACGAGCACTACCGTCCCGACCGCGGCAAGGTGCTCGATGCCGCCGCGCTCGAGAAGATTCAGAAGTTCTCGCGCTACCTCGACGTGGATGGTGACGGCATCGCGGCGCGCACGCTGCCTGGTGTCGGCGGCAAGGGCGCGTATTTCGTGCGCGGGTCGGGGCACGACAAGCACGCGGCGTACACCGAGGATTCGGACGCCTACCAGGAGCTGGTGGACCGCCTCAAGCGCAAATTCGCGCATGCGGCCACGGTCATGCCGAAGCCGATCTTCACCCTGCAGCCGGGCGCCGACATCGGGCTCGTCTGCATCGGCGGCTGTGACGCTGCGGTGCGCGAAGCGGCCGACAAGCTGCAGGCGCGTGGCATTACCGTCGATGTGATGCGCATCCGGTCCTTCCCCTTCGGCGCCGAAGTGCAGGCGTTCTTCGACGCACACGAAAGGAACTTCGTCATCGAGCAGAACCGCGACGCCCAGCTGCGCTCGCTGCTCGCCATCGAACTCGGCATCCCGCGCGACGACATGATCTCCGTACTCGATTACGGCGGCATGCCCCTCACCGCAAAAGTGGTGGTGGATGCCGTGTCCGCCAACGTCTCCAGCCAGGCCAAGGTGTCCGCATGACCTCCATTGCCAAGCCTCCCGTTCGGCATCCGAGCTCGCGCACCAACGATCTCGGGCTGACCATCCGCGACTACGAAGGCGCTATGTCCACGCTCTGCGCCGGTTGCGGTCACGACTCCGTGACCGCTGCCATCGTGCAGGCGGGATGGGAGCTCAACCTCGAGCCGCACAAGGTGGGCAAGATGAGCGGCATCGGCTGCTCGTCGAAGACCACGGCGTATTTCATGAAGCAGTCGCACGGCTTCAACTCCGTGCACGGCCGCATGCCGTCGGTTACCTCGGGCGCCGCCGCAGCCAATCGTGCGCTCACCTACATCGGTGTGTCCGGTGACGGTGACTCGCTGTCCATCGGCCTCGGGCAGATGTCGCACGCCATCCGCCGTAATGTGAACATGCTCTACATGCTGGAGAACAACGGCGTGTATGGCCTCACCAAGGGTCAGTTCTCGGCGTCGGCCGACATCGGCAGCAAGAGCAAGAAGGGGGAGGCCAACGAACAGTCCCCCATCGACCCCGTGCTGCTCGCGCTCACCCTCGGCGCCACCTTCGTGGCACGCTCGTTCTCGGGTGACAAGAAACAGCTCGTGCCCATCATCAAGGCCGGCCTCTCCCATAAAGGCTTCGCCATCATCGACGTGATCTCCCCCTGCGTGAGCTTCAATGACCACGAGGGGTCCACCAAGAGCTACGCGTTCACGCGCGAGCACGAGGTGGAGGCCGTGCATGCGGACTTCGTGCCGCTGCAACGCGAGATCACCGTGGCCGACACCCACGAGGAAGTCCGCACGGTGGTGATGCACGACGGGGCGGCGGTGCGCCTCCGTGCCACGTCGCCGGACTACGATCCCACGAACCGCGAGTCGGCCTACGCGCACGTGCGTTCCTGCCAGGCGAGAGGAGAGATCGCTACCGGTCTGCTCTTCGTGGATGAAAACGGGCGCGACATGCACGACTACCTTCACACCCCCGCGACTCCGCTCATCGATCTCCCCTTCGAGAAGCTCTGCCCCGGCAAGGGCGCTCTCGACAAGCTCATGGACAAGTTCCGCTAAGGGACCGGTCCACACCGGCGCGGAGCCCGACTCCCCGGCTCCGCGCCAACGACGGTGTCATGCCCCACCACTCTCTCGAGGCGCACGAGGAGCTCGCCGTGCTCGACGAGCTCCTCGTCGACCTCGCTCCCGATGCGGAGCATCTGCTCCCCTTCCTGCACCGTGTGCAGGAACGACTCGGCCACGTGTCGCCGGCCGCCATCCGCTATGCCGCACACGCCTTCAATCTGTCGCGCGCCGAAGTATTCGGCGTAGTCACGTTCTACGGTGACTTCCGCGAAGCGCGCGCGGGCGACACGGTCGTGCAACTGTGCATGGCCGAAGCCTGTCAGGCGGTCGGTTGCCGGGAGCTCGCCGCACACGCCGAGCGCTCACTGGGCGTACCGTTGGGCACGACCACAGGCGACGGGCGCCTTCATCTCGAGGCCGTGTACTGCCTCGGCAATTGCGCCCTCGGCCCGTCGGTACGCATCGCGGACGACATCCACGGTCGCGTCACGGCGGCGGTGTTCGACCGGCTCGTCGCGATGGCCGCCACCACACGGAGCATCCCATGAGCCTCCGTGTCTATGTGCCCAATGATACGGCGGCCTGCTCGGTGGGGGCGGATGCCGTGGCCCACGCCATCGCGATGCATGGCGCGATGCACGGCGTACACATCACGATCGTGCGCAACGGATCCCGTGGCGCCGCGTGGATGGAACCGCTGGTGGAAATGCACACGGCTGACGGACGGGTCGGCTTCGCCAACGTTGCGGCGGACGACGTCGCCTCGCTCTTCGCCGGTGAAGGCCCCAATGCACAGCACCCCGGGTACATCGGGCTCGTCGCCGAGCATGCGTGGTTTGCGCACCAGCAGCGCCTCACCTTCAAGCGCGCGGGGCTCATCGATCCGCTCTCGTTGCCGGAATACGAGGCGGCGGGTGGCCTGATGGGCCTGCGGCGCGCCCTGGCTGTCTCTCCGGAAGCAATCGTCGCCGAGGTGACCACGTCGGGACTGCGTGGGCGCGGCGGCGCGGCTTTCCCGGCCGGGATCAAGTGGAACACGGTGCGCCAGGCAGTGAGCGTCACCAAGTACGTGGTGTGCAACGCCGACGAGGGCGACTCCGGCACTTTTGCCGACCGGCTGCTCATGGAGGCCGACCCGTATCAGCTCATCGAAGGCATGATCATCGCCGGCCTGGCGGTCGGTGCGACGCGCGGTTTGATCTATGTGCGCTCGGAGTATCCACGCGCGATACGCACACTGCGCGAAGCCATCGTACGGGCGGAACAGGCGGGCATACTTGGTGCGAGCGTGCTTGGGTCGGCGCATCGCTTCGATCTCGTGGTGCGGGTCGGCGCCGGCGCCTACATTTGCGGCGAGGAAACCGCCCTGCTGGAGAGCCTCGAGGGGAAGCGCGGCATGGTGCGCGCCAAGCCACCGCTCCCCGCGCTGCAGGGCCTCTTCGGTCAGCCCACGGTGATCAACAACGTGCTCACGCTGGCTGCGGCCACGGACGTGCTGGCCTTGGGTGGCGCGGCCTATGCGGCCCTCGGGCTCGACCGGTCGAAGGGCACCATGCCGTTCCAGCTGGCCGGCAATGTCGCCCGTGGCGGATTGGTCGAGGCCCCCTTCGGCCTCACGTTGCGCGAACTCGTGTTCGGCTTCGGTGGTGGCAGCCGCAGCGGGCGTCCGTTGCGGGCCATTCAGGTGGGCGGTCCCCTTGGCGCGTATCTCCCCGAATCGCAGTGGGACACGCCACTCGCCTACGAATCCTTCGCCGCCATCGGGGCCATGCTCGGACATGGCGGGGTGGTGTGCTTCGATGACACGGTGGACATGGCAGCGCAGGCCGAGTTCGCCATGGCGTTCTGCGCGCACGAGTCGTGCGGCAAGTGCACACCGTGCCGCATCGGCTCCACGCGCGGTGTGGAGGTCATCCAGCGACTGCGCCGCCGCGAAGAGTCGCGCAAGCAATGGACCCTCCTCGAGGAGCTATGCGAGACCATGGAATTGGGATCGTTATGCGCCCTCGGTGGTCTTACCCCCATGCCCGTACGCAGCGTGATGACGCACTTCTCCGCCGATCTGCTCGCGCCGGTAGGAGGCAACCCAGCATGAGTGATCACATGATCGACCTCACCGTCGATGGAATGCCGGTCCGGGTGGCGTCCGGTACCAGCATCATGCAGGCCGCCCGCACCGTGGGCGTGGATATCGCCAAGTTGTGTGCGACCGACTCGCTCAAGTCGTTCGGCTCGTGCCGGCTGTGCATCGTGCAGGTGGACGGCCGGCGTGGCCTTCCCGCCTCGTGTACGACACCAGTGGAGCCCGGCATGGTGGTGCGTACGCAGACACCGCAGGTGGCGCGCGTCCGTCGCAACGTGATGGAGTTGTACATCTCCGACCACCCCCTCGACTGTCTCACCTGCGCCGCCAATGGCGACTGCGAACTGCAGGACATGGCCGGTGCGGTGGGATTGCGCGAGGTACGGTACGGCATGGACGGCGCCAGCCATCTCGTCGCCGAAAAGGACGAAAGCAACCCCTACTTCACCTTCGATCCGTCCAAGTGCATCGTGTGCTCGCGCTGCGTACGCGCCTGCGACGAGATCCAGGGAACGTTCGCGCTCAGCATCACCGATCGGGGGTTTGCATCGAAGGTGAGCGCCGGCATGAACGAGGGCTTCCTCGCCAGCGAGTGCGTATCCTGCGGCGCGTGCGTGCAGGCCTGCCCAACGGCGACGCTCACCGAGAAGACGGTGATCGAGGCCGGTCAACCCGAGCGCACGGTGAAGACCACCTGTGCCTACTGCGGCGTGGGCTGCTCCTTCGAAGCGCAGATGAAGGGGAACGATGTGGTGCGCATGGTGCCGGCCATGGACGGTGGTGCCAATGAAGGGCACTCGTGTGTGAAGGGGCGCTTCGCGTGGGGGTACGCCACGCATACCGACCGCGTTCTCAAGCCGATGGTGCGCGAGCACATCGGTGATCCATGGCAGGCAGTGTCGTGGGACGAGGCCATTGGCTTTGCGGCCCGCCGGTTCATCAGCATCCAGCGGCGCCATGGCCGTGATGCCATCGGCGGCGTATCGAGTTCGCGCTGCACCAACGAGGAAGTGTACGTGGTGCAGAAGATGATCCGTGCTGCTTTCGGCAACAACAACATCGACACCTGCGCGCGGGTGTGTCACTCCCCCACGGGATACGGGCTCAAGCAGACGTTCGGCACGGCGGCCGGCACGCAGGATTTCAAGAGCGTGGCTCACGCCGACGTAATCGTCGTGATCGGCGCCAACCCCACCGATGCGCATCCGGTGTTCGCCGCGCGCATGAAGCGGCGGCTGCGTCAGGGCGCGAAGCTCATCGTCATCGATCCGCGCCGCATCGACCTCGTGCGTTCGCCGCACATCCGGGCCGCGCACCACCTGCAGCTGCGCCCCGGCACCAACGTGGCGGTCATCAATGCCATGGCCCACGTGATCGTCACCGAGGGACTGGTGAACGAGCCGTTCGTGAGCAGCCGCTGCGACGCGCGCAGCTTCGACCAGTGGCGCTCCTTCATCGCGCAGCCGGAACAATCCCCCGAAGCGACCGAGGTCTTCACCGGGGTGCCGGCCGCGGAGATCCGGGTAGCGGCGCGGTTGTACGCCACCGGCGGCAATGCAGCCATCTACTACGGCCTCGGCGTAACGGAGCACAGCCAGGGAAGCACCATGGTGCTCGGCATCGCCAACCTCGCCATGGTGGCCGGTCAGATCGGGCGCGAAGGCACCGGTGTGAATCCACTGCGCGGCCAGAACAACGTGCAAGGCTCGTGTGACATGGGGTCGTTTCCGCACGAACTGCCCGGCTACCGTCATATCTCCGACGACGTGACGCGCGGGCTCTTCGAGAACGCGTGGAACGTGGCGCTCGACCCCGAGCCCGGGCTGCGCATTCCCAACATGCTTGCCATGGCAATCACGGGCCAATTCCGCGGGATGTTCATCCAGGGTGAGGACATCGCGCAGTCCGACCCCAATACGCAGCACGTTACCGAGGCATTGCGGGCGATGGAGTGCGTGGTGGTCCAGGATCTCTTCCTCAACGAGACCGCCAAGTACGCGCACGTGTTCCTTCCGGGCACCGCGTTTCTCGAGAAGGACGGCACCTTTACGAACGCCGAGCGTCGCATCAACCGGGTGCGGCCGGCCATGCCCCCGCGCACCGGACTGAGTGAGTGGGAGGCCGTGTGCCGTCTCGCCACCGAGATGGGCTATCCCATGCAGTATGGGTCAGCGGCCGAGATCATGGACGAAATCGCGACCCTGACGCCCACTTTTTCCGGCGTGTCCTTCGCGTACCTCGATCGCGTAGGGAGCGTGCAGTGGCCCTGCACCGCCGACAAGCCCCAGGGCACGCGCATCATGCACGAGGAACAGTTCGTGCGCGGACGTGGACGATTCCTCGTCACCCAGTACGTGCCCACCGAGGAGCGCTCGAACCGCCGCTTCCCGCTCCTGCTCACCACGGGGCGCATCCTGTCGCAGTACAATGTGGGCACCGCGACGCGTCGTACCGCCAATTCAGTGTGGCATGCCGAGGACGTGCTGGAAATGCATCCGCATGATGCCGAGGTGCGCGGTATTGCCGACGGAGACGGGGTCATGCTGCAAAGCCGCAAGGGCGCCATCACCCTGCACGCGCACGTGAGTGACCGGGTCCCGGAAGGCGTGGTGTATACCACGTTCCACCACCCCGAGAACGCCGCCAACGTGGTCACTACCGAGTTCTCCGACTGGGCCACCAACTGCCCCGAGTACAAGGTGACGGCGGTGGAGGTGCACCCTGTCGACTGACGTCGCGGGCGCGCCGGCCACCCACGCGTCGGTGCCGATCACCATCGGCGGCACCGAGGGGACGTGGGACATCGCGGCCGAGGTCCCCGTGCAGGTCACGGTGAATGGCGCGCCGTTCACCGTAATGCTGGCCACGCCGGCCGATCTCGAGGACCTCGCCCGTGGGCTGCTGCTCACGGAGCAGGTGCTGACGCGACCCGACGGCATCGAGCGCCTCGACGTGACCGGCTGGCTCGGTGACCTGCAAATAGCGGTGCACATCACGCCCGAGGCGCTGCGCACGGAGCGACTGGGCGCACGATCGGTATTGGGCAATAGTGGCTGTGGGGCGTGCGGCGTCGAATCGCTGGCCCAGTTGCATGGGCGGCGCCCGGTGTCGCGTGAGGCGTGCATAAACGTATCCGACGACGCGGTGCTGCGCGGCCTCCGCGAGATGCCGGCCCATCAGCCGCTCAACGCCACGTCGCACTCCGTGCATGCCGCCGCATGGTGCGATATGTCCGGCGAGGTGCTGCTCGTACGCGAGGATGTGGGGCGTCACAACGCCCTCGACAAACTCGTGGGCGCCCTGGCAGAGGCGAACCGTCTGCACGAACCCGGCTTCGTGGTGATGAGCAGCCGATGCAGCTACGAACTGGTGTACAAGACATCGGTCACGAACGCGCAGTTGCTCGCGACCATCAGCGCACCCACCACCATGGCGCTCCAGTGGAGTACCGCACTGGGTGTTCCGCTGGCCAGTACGCTGCGGCGCGGCGACCGGTTCGAGGTCGTGCGCTTTCCCGTTTCCAGCCTCAAGTTCTCCACCGAGTGAGCATGCAGGACGACGACATCGTACGGATGGCCAACCAGATCGCCCAGTTCTTTTCGGTGTATCCGGAGGAGGACGCGGTGGAAGGCATCCGCGACCATCTCGTGAAATTCTGGCCGCCGACCATGCGCAAGGATCTGCTGGTGGTAACCAACGGCCTCGTCCCAAGCGAGACGCCGGTGCATCCGCTGGTGCTCAAAGCGGCGGCCGGATTGCGGCCGAACGGCGAAGACGACGGCTGAGCAGAGCGGTGCAACCGTGCTGATTCCGCCGCGGGACGTTACCGGCGTGGTGCTCTGTGGCGGCGAGGGGCGCCGCATGGGCGGCGTGGAGAAACCGCTGGTGCCGTTGCACGACAGACCGCTGCTGGCGCATGTCCTCGACCGGCTACTCCCGCAGGTCGGGCACGTCATCGTCAGCGCCAACCGGGAACTCGATGCGTACCGTGCGCTCGGTCATCCGGTGGTCAGCGATGACGTGCCCGGGCTCGGTCCACTCGGCGGGCTCGCCACCGTCGCCCGTCATGTGACCACACCGTGGCTCTTCTGCTGCCCCGGGGACGCGCCGCGGCTCGACGCCGGTCTCGTGTCGCGGCTGGCGGCAGCGTTGCAGGACGAGGTCGTTGCCGTGTATCCAAACGACGGCGAGCGGAAGCAGTATCTCTTCCTGCTGGTACGTACGTCGGCCTGCAGATCACTGACCACATATCTCGACGGGAGCGCGCGGTCGGTGCATGGTTGGCTGGCGAGGGTGGGCGCGCGAGCCGCAGATATGCGAGACATCGCGAACTCGTTCACGAACGTGAACACCACTGATGCGTTGACGAGACTGAGCACTGACAACTGACACTACAAACCACGAACTCCCCGCCTGAACGAGATCTCGTCCGGGCGGGGAGTTTGTAGTTTGCAGTGCCAGTCCGTGGTTTTCAGTGGCCTCGGTGGCCCCGCGGAGACGCATCACGCATACAGCGGATACACCGGCTCGTACATTGCATTGGCAACGGCCGCGTGAAGATCGTCCGGCCGCGGCGCCCGGGCGAGTCCGCGATCGTACGCGATCCGCGCCACCTCCACGGCGATCGCCTTCGATACGTCTCGGATGCGCGACAGGCTGGGATAGATGCGCCCCATCGCCAGGTCGTCCTCGTTCACGGTGCCCGCGAGCGTACGTGCCGCCGCCGCGAACATCTCGTCGGTCACGCGCGACGAGTCGGCCACCATCACGCCAAGGCCGACGCCGGGGAAGATATAGGCGTTGTTCCCCTGCCCTGGCACGTGCGTGCGTCCCTTGTGCGACACCGGTGCGAACGGACTGCCGCTGGCGAACACGGCCCGGCCGTCGGTGCTCGCGTAGGCCTCACGGGCGGTGCACTCGGCCTTGCTGGTGGGATTGCTGAGCGCCATCACGATGGGACGCTCGTTGTGGCGGGCCATCGCTGCGAGCACGGGGGCCGTGAAGGTACCGGGCATCCCCGACACGCCGATGATGGCATGCGGCTTGATGCTTTCCACCGCGTCGAGGAAGGTGGGAACGGGCTCGTGGGCGTGCGCATAGGGCTGCTTGTGGCCAGCGAGGTCCGTACGCGACTTCACGACAAGCCCCTTCGAATCCATGAACCAGCAGCGCGACCGCGCATCGGCCCGGGAAAGCCCTTCCTCCATCATGGCTTCCACCACGAGATCCCCGATACCGATGCCCGCCTCACCGGCACCGAGGAAAAGCAGGCGCATGTCCTTGAGCGCCGTGCCGGTTACCCGGGATGCCGAAAAGAGCCCGGCGAGCGCGACAGAGGCCGTGCCCTGAATGTCATCGTTGAAGGTGCAGATGCGATTGCGCCACTTGTCGAGCAGCGTAAACGCATTGTGGTTCCCGAAGTCCTCGAACTGCAGACAGACCTGCGGAAACCGCTCCTGCACCGCCTCGACGAATTCGTCCATGAGCGCGTCGTAGGCCGGACCACGCAGGCGCGGCTGCCGCATTCCCATATACGAGGCGCTCTCGCGCAGTTGCGTGTTGTCGGTGCCCACATCGATGGTGATGGGCAGGCAATGCATCGGTGGAATACCGGCGCACGCAGTGTAGAGCGTGAGCTTGCCGATGGGGATGCCCATGCCATTCGCACCGAGATCACCAAGTCCGAGGATGCGCTCTCCGTCGGTCACGACGATCATGCGCACGTCATCGTGCGTCCAGTTGGCCAGAATCTCACGCACGTTTCCGGCATCGTCGGCCGTGATGTACAGCCCACGACTGCGCCGGAAGATGCGCCCGAACTCCTGACACGCCTGTCCCACGGTCGGGGTGTAGAGGATGGGCATCATCTCCTCGAGATGATCCATCACCAGACGGTAAAACAGGGTCACGTTGCGATCGTGCAGCGCCATGAGGTAGGTGTACTGATCGAGCGGCGTGGGGCGACCACGAACGCCAGGAAGCATGCGCTCGAGCTGCTCGTCCTGCGTCATCACACGCGGGGGCAGCAGGCCACGCAGGCCGAGCGCGGCGCGCTCGGCCTCGGTGAAAGCCGTACCCTTGTTGAGCGCGGGGTCTTGGAGAAGCGCGGCGCCGCGCTTGTTTACCAGAAGTTCAGTCACGTCAGATGAAGTCGAGTACCCAGCCGGGTACGATCATGAGCACCGCCGTCGCCGCAAGGCACAGCACACCGGCAGCTCTGCCAAGTGCCTGCCCGGCCGCACCGGAGGCGACCGCTGTGGACGGCTGCATGAACATCCGCTGAATCACACGGAGGTAGAAGTACAGACCGAGAAAACTGCCCACGAGCCCAAGCACGGCATACGTACTGTAGCCCGCTGCCATCACACTCTTGAAGATCAGAAACTTCGCCGTGAAACCGGGAAACGGCGGCAGGCCAGCCAGCGAGAACATCGCCACGGCAATAAGCGACGCCGCCATGGGATCTCGGTGAAACAAGCCGTCCAACGTCTCCATGCGGTCACGTACGGCATCATCCGCATGCGTTGGCAGCACGGCGAACGCGAGGAGATTGGCCGCCGAATACACAATGATGTAGAAAGTGACGGCCTCGAGGCGCCCTTCACTCGAACCGAGGAAGGCATAGAACAGATAGCCCGCATGCGCGATGCTTGAGTACGCGATCATGCGGCGCAGATTCGTCTGTCGGATGGCGGCGATGTTGCCCCACACGATGCTCACGAGGGGCAGCAGCGCGAGCAGACCTACCATGCTCCCCGACACATTCACTCCGTCGAAAAACCGCACCGCCACCACGAGCACGGCGGCCTTGGACAGGGTGGCCATGTACGCGGTGACCGGAACGCTGGCGCCCTCGTAGGTATCCGGGGCCCACGCGTGGAACGGCACGACGGCCGCTTTGAGGAACAGCGCCAGCAACACCAGCACCACACCGGTACGCGCCAGCAGATCCGACTGCAGGACGGCATCACGATAGGCCGACACGTCCATCGATCCAGTGGTACCGTACACCAGCGAAATTCCCATGAGCAACGTGGCCGAAGCGGCACCGCTGAGCACGAGGTACTTGAGCGCCGACTCGGCGGACTGCGGTCGGCGGAACGCCAGCACGATGAGCGCATACACCGGAATGGACATCATCTCCAATCCGAGGAACAGCACCAGCGCACTCACCGCCGAGGGGAGCAGGCTGAGCCCGTAGAGCGACGCGACGAGCAGCGTGGGGAATTCGGAACTCCCGAGCCCCTCACGGCCGAACTCGCTGCGCGACATGAGCAGCACCGGCAATGCCAGAGCGAGGAGCGCCCCCTTCACCGTCAGGACGGCGGGCGACACCACGAAATGCCCCGGGAACGGCTCGGCGCTCAGCCCCGACGCGGCCAGCCAGAACGCCGTACCGGACGCGGCGGCGATGACACCGAGCGCCAGCGGAAAGGCGAGCTGGCGCATGCCCCGCACGAGAGCCGTCACGATGAGCAGCATGAGCCCCACGAGCAGCAGGTGCTCGGGAAGCATGGCACGAAGCGCCTCACTACTTGGCATCGTTCGGCAAGCGGGAGGTGGACACGATTTGCTGGTAC
>DCZC01000103.1:0-19079 GCA_002331565.1 Gemmatimonas sp. UBA2094 | reverse complement strand
GTGAGAATCCCGAGCACGGTCTTCTCACGGAGCGTGAGATCGGTGAGCGGCCCGTGCGGCGCCTTCTCGGGGCCGAACACGAAGGTGAGCGCGAAGCGCAGCATGTAGAGTGCGCCCAGCACCACACCGGTCACCGCCGTGACTGACAGCACGAGTGGCAGATGCACACCGTCCAGGTGCTGCGGCCATGCGGCATTGAACGCCCCGAGCAGCACCATGAACTCGCCCGTGAAGCCGCTCGTGGTGGGGAGCCCCACCGAAGCGAGCGTGAACACGATGAAGAAGACGCCGAACATGGGGATCTGGCGCGCCAGCCCGCCGTACGCCGACAGTTCGCGGGTGTGCCCGCGCTCGTACACCATGCCCACGAGCAGGAAGAGCCCCGCGGCAACCAGTCCGTGGCTCACCATTTGGATCACGGCGCCCTGGATGCCCGCCAGATCAAGGCTGAGCAGGCCGAGCATCACGTATCCCAGATGACTGATGGACGAGTAGGCGATGATCTTCTTGATGTCCTGCTGGACGAGCGCCAGGCAAGCGCCGTACACGATGCTCACCACGGACAGCGTCATGAGCGCCGGGGTGAACAACCTCGTGGCGTCGGGGAAGAGCGGGAAGCCCAACTTCATGAAGCCGTACGTGCCCATCTTGAGCAGCACACCAGCCAGAATTACCGACCCGGGCGTGGGCGCCTCCACGTGCGCATCGGGCAGCCACGTGTGCAGCGGCACCATGGGCACCTTGATCGCGAAGCTCAGCGCGAAGGCCCCGAGCAGCGTCACCTGCACATCGAGCGGCAACCGCGCCTGCAGCAGATCGGCAAACGCGAAGCTCGCCACCCCGCCGGCCTGCTGCAATGACCACACGAGGTAGATGACCGCCGCCAGCATGAGGATGGACCCGAAAGCCGTGTACAGCACGAACTTCACCGTCGCATAGCTGCGCCGTGCGCCGCCCCAGATGCCGATGATGAGGAACATCGGGATGAGCATCGCTTCCCAGAACACGTAGAACAGGAAGAGATCCTGCGCGAGGAACGCGCCCATCATGGCGAATTGCAGCAGCAGGACGTTCACGTGGAAGAGCGTGACGTTCTTCTCGATGGCGGTCCACGCACCCAGAATGACCAGCGGCCCGAGGAAGGCCGTGAGCAACACCAGCAGGATGTTCACGCCATCCAGCCCGATGGCATAGTGCACGCCCCAGTCGGCGATCCACGGCACGCTCGTCGCAGCCTGGAGCGTGGGCACCGCACCGTCGAAGTGCGTGTAGAGCAGCGCCGCCACCACGAACTGCACCGCCATCGCCGTGGTGGTGGTGAGGCGGACCGCATTGGCGTTGCCACGCACAAAGGCGAGCAACGCAGCCGCGCCGAGCGGCAGGAACAGCAGGACGTTCAGCAGCAAGGCATCAGACATGGCGCCAGCTCCAGAGCAGGGCGCCCACCATGCCCACCATCACCAGCAGCGCATAGAACTGCAAGCTGCCCGTTTGCGCGCGGCCGAGCCATCCGGCCGACCGCTGCGCGAAGGCACCGAGTCCGTTGAGCGTCCCGTCGATGAGCAGCTTGTCGCCGATCTTGAGAAACACGTGCTCCGAAAGCCAGGCCAGCGGTCGTACGATCACCATCGCATAGAGCTCGTCCACGAAGTACTTGCCTTCGAGCAGCACACGCACCGGTCCCGCAGCTCGGGCAATGCCCGCCGGCCGCGACGCCGGCCCACTGTACATGAACACGGCGAGCCCCACGCCGGCGAAGGCGATGGCGATCGACACGTAGAGCAGCGTGTGCTCGAAGTGCTCGAGCGCTTCAACCACCGGCGGGAGCGGGATCTGCGGTTCGAGGAAGTGCGGAATGCCGATGTACCCGCCCACCGCCGACAGGACGGCAAGCACGCCGAGTACGCCAGTCATTGACAACGGCGACTCGTGCACGTGGTGCTCGACCTCGGGGCTCATGCGCGATGCGCCGAAGAACGTGAGCCACAGCAGCCGAGTCATGTAGAACGCCGTCATGAACGCGGTCAGCGCCCCGACGGCCCACAACCATGGCGCTCCGCCCTTCTCGCTGGCGAATGCGTACCAAAGAATCTCGTCCTTCGAGAAGAAGCCGGCGAGTCCCGGAATGCCGGCAATGGCCGCCGTGGAAATCACGAAAGTCCAGAACGTGACCGGAATGTGCGTGCGCAGCCCACCCATCTTGCGGATGTCCTGCTCGCCCCCGAGCGCGTGAATTACACTGCCCGCCCCCAGGAAAAGGCACGCCTTGAAGAAGGCGTGCGTGACCACGTGAAAGATGGCCACGCCGTAGGCCCCCACGCCCAGCGCCACGAACATGAAGCCGAGCTGCGAGACCGTGGAGTAGGCCAGCACCTTCTTGATATCGGTCTGCACCAGCGCGATGGTGGCGGCCATGAAGGCAGTGAGCACGCCCACCACGGCCATGAGCTGCGAGGCATCGGGCGCCTGCATGTACAATCCCGACATGCGCGCCACGAGATACACGCCCGCCGTCACCATGGTGGCGGCATGGATGAGAGCCGACACCGGCGTCGGGCCGGCCATGGCATCCGGCAGCCACACGTACAGCGGAATCTGCGCCGATTTGCCGGTGGCGCCCACGAACAGGAAGAAGCCCACGAGGCTTGCCGATACCATGGCGGCCTGTCCACCGATGAACGCGCCGTTGATCGTGTCCATGTCGAGCGTACCGAAGGCGCGGTACAGCAGGAACATGCCCAGCAGGAACCCGGCGTCGCCGATGCGATTGGTGATGAATGCCTTGCGGCCGGCAATCGCGTTGGCGAGGTCGTCGAACCAGAAGCCGATGAGGAGATAGCTCGCCAGCCCCACGCCTTCCCAGCCGACGAACAGCACCAACATCGACCGGCCCAGTACCAGCAGCAGCATGAAGAACAGGAAGAGATTCAGGTACGCCATGAAGCGCCCGAAGCTCTTGTCGTCGTGCATGTAGCCGGTGGAGTAGATATGGATGACCGACCCCACACCGGTGACGATGAGCGTCATGACCGCCGAAAGGCGGTCGAAGTAGAAGGTGATGTCGAACGCGTGATCACCGATGAGCGCCCACCGATACAGGGGCGCCACGATGGGAGTGTACCCGTTGCTCTGCAGCGTGAAAAACGCCTGGATCGTGAGCGCGAACGCCGCGATGGGCATCGCACAGGCGATCAACGCGGCAACGGCGTGGTTGAACTTCTTGCCGCCGAGGGCGGTGGCGAAGGTGCCGTTGAGCAGGAAACCCAGGAGGGGGAGTAGCGCGATGAGCGCCAGCGGGTTGGTCATGCGCGGCTAGCCCTTCAGCTCTGAGTAGCGGTCCACATCGAGCGACCGGGCATGTTTCACGAGCAGCAACACGATGGGGATGGCAAGGGCCACTTCGGCAGTGGCCACGACGAAGGTAAGGAACACCATGACGGCGCCCGCGGCGTCACCGCGTTGCTGCGAGAACGTCACGAGACTCAGGTTGACACCGTTGAGCATGAGTTCCATGCACATCAGCATCACCAGGGCGTTCCGGCGGATCACGACACCGAGCAAGCCGATGGTGAACAACCCACCGGCCACGGCGAGCAGGAACTGCGATTCGTTCACGCGCCCTCCTGCTTGCGACGGCTCACGTTCACCACGGCCAAGGCCGCAACAATGGCGCCCACGAGGAACACCGTGGTAAGCTCGAACACGAGCCAGTAGCGCGTGAGGAATGCCGAGGAAAACTCCACTAGCGAGAAGGCGCCCCCGCTCTCGCCAGGCAACACGCCACCCGACAGAGGCCCGCGCAGCATGCCGGCCCCGAGGGCCGCCATGAGCAGCACCCCCACGACCACCCCCGGCACGACGTACGAGGAGAAGCGCCGGCTGCCGGGAGCTTCCTTCACCTCGAGCAGCATGATCACGTACACCATGAACACCATTACCGCACCCACGTAGATCAGCACCTGAAAGGCCGCGATGAAATGCACCCCCATCAGGCCGTAGACGGCGCCGAGCGATGCCATCGACGTGATGAGCGCGAGCGCCACCCGCATGGGTTCACGCATGAACAGCATGGAGGCGGCGGCCACGAGGGCCAGCGCGCCGAACAGGACCAACGCGATCGGTTCTATTGTCCGCGCCCCCGCTTCACGCTCTCGCCGAGCCCCAGTGGCACCGGCTTGGGCGGATAGGGTTTCGCCACGTCCTGCTGCGGCTGCCACGTGAGCATCTCGTCCATCGTCATCCACATGTTGTAGCGATCGTCGCTCACGAGATCCGGCACGTCGTCCTGCATGCGAATGGCGTCCTCCGGGCATGCCTCCACACACATGCCGCAGAACACGCAGCGCGAGTAGTCGATCTCGAAGCGCACCGGATACTTGGGATGCGCCGGATCGTTCGGATCGAAGCCGGCCTCGATTTCGATGACCTTCGCCGGGCACACGGTCGCGCACATGTTGCACGCGATGCACTGCGGCGATCCGTCGGGCCGCTGCGTGAGAATGTGCTTGCCCCGATTACGCGGCGCGAAGTCGGCCCGTTTCTCCTCGGGGTAGTACGTGGTCACCGCGCCTTTCCGGCCCGTCAGCCACTTCCCCATGTTGCGCAGAAAGACGCCGGTGGTAATGGCGAGCCCTTTGAGCACCTCGGGGAGATACGCCTTCTCCCACAGCGTCATCTCGGGCTCGTTCCAGTACTGCTTGCGCGCGTACCGCACCGGCGTGCGCGGTGTCGTGGGCGCGGCGGGCACCAGCCCGGCCTTCCGCGCCGCGAGCCGTTCGTTGTCGCCGAACGCCACGCCGGTCACGCCGGCGGTCGACGACGCCACACGATCCTTCACCATCGGGTTCACTGGCCACCTCCGGCAAGCCACATCCACACCACCGTCACGGCGAGATTCGCCAGCGACAGCGGCAACAGCATCTTCCACGAAAGTCCCAGCATCTGATCGTACCGGAAGCGTGGCAGCGTCCAGCGGATCTGGATCTGGATGACGCACAGCAGCGCCACCTTGCCGAGGAACGTCACCAGCTGCAGCGGTACCCGCACGGCCTGGGCGAGCGCGATCTCCGTTCCGCCCGGCAGCGAAAACCCGGCATCCGTCATGAACGGCAGGTTGTAGCCGCCCAGGAACAGCGTGGCGAACAGCGCGCCCACCACGGCGATCTGAATGAACTCCGAGAACATGAACAGGCCGAGCTTCATCGCGCTGTACTCGGTGAAGTACCCGGCGATGAGCTCCGACTCCGCTTCCGGCAAGTCGAACGGGATACGCTTGTTCTCGGCGATGGCCGCGGTAAGGAACAGGAACGCCGCGACGGGCTGGTAGAAGATCCCCCACGCGGGGAGAACGCCGCCGATGGTCCCCGACTGCTGCCGCACGATGTCCCCGAGGTTGACCGTGCCGTACACCAGAATGAGCCCGAGTACCGTCAGCCCCATGACCAGCTCGTAGCTGATCATCTGCGAGCCGGCGCGCAGGCCGCCCAGCAGTGAGAACTTGTTGTCCGAGGCCCAGCCGGCGAGCATCGCGCCAATGATGCCGAGGCTGCTGAACGCGAACACCACCAGCAGCCCGGCGTCGAGGTTGGCGATCTGCATGTTGTACGCACGATCGCCGAACCACCCCGCCAGCGCCGGAATGAGCTGGCCGGGTACCACCGTACCGCCGAACGGGACCACCGCGAACACCAGCAGCACCGGCGTGAACACGATGAACGGCGCCAGGAAGTAGCCCACCGCATCGTGCGTCTTCGGCTTGAAGTTCTCCTTGAGGAGCATCTTCAATCCGTCGGCCATGCCATGGAACAGACCGAGCCACACCAGCTTGATGTTGGTGAACGGAATGCGGATGTACGCGCGGTTGGCCCCCACGCGATCGGCCATCACCGCCGACTGCTTGCGTTCCACCCAGGTGAGCAGCCCGCCGAAGCTGAGCAGCATCACCATGGCGTAGCCGATGAACACCAGCGACACGACGAGGTCGGGCAACACGCTGTTCATCGGCCGGCCCCCGCGAGCTGCGGTGCCCCGGCCAGACGCGCAAACAACTCGGCCGCGTGCGCCACCGGCGCCTTGGGCGCGAAGCACGCCTCGAACGGCGTGACGGTGCCTTCGAAGTTGGTATAGTGCCCGCTCCGCTCGGTCTGGATGCTGAGCGGAATGAACACGTGCGCCTTGGCGTTGTGCTCGTGGGCGTAGCCGTCGAGCCGGATGATCGTCGCCCCCACGGGCAGCGACTCCTGTGCCACGCCTTCGCCCCACACGAGGACCACATCGGCCCCGGCGAGCGCGACCGGCAGATCAGCCGGCGCCAGCGGAAAACGCGCTGTGGCCGCCGTAAGATTGGGATTCTTGTCCGCCATGATGAGCAAATGGTCTTCCACCGTCTCACCCGGCTGCGGCTGGTGATCGGCCTTCGCGTAGGCCGTCACGGCACCGCCGAGTCGGGCGGCGAATGCCGTGGCGAACGCCTCGAGTTCTTCGTTGGACCCCCAGCTCGACACCAGCGCCACGACCCGACGGGCATTCTGCACGAACACCGCCGCCCGGGCGATCGCCTCGTCGAGCTCCAGCGGCGTGCCCTGGGCCATCGCCATCGTGGCGCGCGGCCGCTCGAAGATGGCGGCGAGATCGCGCGCCTTGTTGCAGATCCACGGGCCGTTCACGGCCGGGTTCTCCAACGGCGTCACGCGTTCGATCCGCGAGTTGAGCTGCGGATCGAGGGCCTTGAGTGCCCACTCCGGCTTGCGGTGCCAGATGTTGATGCTGCAGCCGCGCGAACAGCCCGGACACACGCTCGGCGTGGCCTTGGTGTACCACACGCGCGCATGATCGAGATTCTGCCGCGACAACAGAGCGCCCACCGGGCAGATGTCGATCACGTTGTCGGAGTACGCGTCCTCGTTGAAGTTCGCGTCCTCGGCCGGCCGGATGAGCGAATGGTCTCCCCGATACACGGCGGCCAGCGCATGCGACTCCGACACCTCGTGCGTGAAGCGCACGCAGCGCGTGCACATGATGCAGCGCTCGTTGTCCAGCATGATACGGTCGGACAGCGGGAAGAACTTGGTGGCGTGGTTCTTCCGGTCGACCGACATCGACGCCTTGCCGTTGTGCTCGTAATGATAGTCCTGCAGGATGCACTCGCCGGCCTTGTTGCAGATGCCGCAGTCCACCGGATGATTGAGCGTGATGAACTGCATCGTTTCACGACGCAGTTTCTTCACGGTGTCGCTCTCGGTGAGCACACGCATCCCCTCGGTGACCGGCATGTTGCAGCCGATGTCGAACCAGGGGTCACCCTTGTCCTGCTCCACCTCCACCATGCAGATGCGGCAGTTGCCCGGCACCGACAGGTCGTGGTGCCAGCAGAAGTGCGGGATATCCATCCCCGCGCGCTGCGCCGCCTGAATGACCGACTCGCCCTTGTATGCCGTGCACGGCACGCCGTTGATGGAGAAGGCGATGGGCTTGCTGGTGTCGACCGGTTCGTTGTTGCCGCGCTTGCGGTCGGCCTGCGTGTTCGGGCTCATACGGCCGCTCCCGCCAGGCCGGACAACGGCGTCGCGACGGCACCGGCGAACGGATCCTCGACGGCCAGTCGTCCGTCCATCATCGACCGGCCATTCGTGATGAAGTACTCGAACTCCTCGCGATAGTGATCGAGGATAGCCGTGCAGGCGTAGCCCGCCGAGTCCCCGAGACTGCAGATGGTGGTGCCATCGTTCGCATTCGAGATGTGGTACAGGCGATCGATGTCATCGGGACGGCCCTCGCCGCGCACGATGCGGTCGAGCACACGCTCCATCCAGCCCATCCCCTCACGGCACGGCGTACACTGCCCGCACGACTCGTGGTGATAGAAGCGCTGGATCACGCGGGCAAGACGCACCATGCACGTGCCCTCGGCAATGGCGATCATCCCCCCGGACCCCAGCTGGGAGCCGGCGACCACTGCCGCGTTGTGATCGAGGGTGACGCCCTTGATCGCGTTGGCGTCGAGGATCTTGGTGGACACGCCACCGGGGATGACGCACTTGAGCCCACGTCCGCCCTGGATGCCGCCGCAGTCCTCGTAGATGAATTTCTCCCACGAGTAGCCGTACTCGATTTCGTACACGCCGGGGCGGTTCACATGCCCCGAGATTGAGATCATCTGCGTGCCCGGGCTCTTGGGCGTTCCCGTCTTGCGGAACTCCTCGGCGCCGAGGCTGAGGATCACCGGCACGTTGGCCAACGTTTCGACGTTGTTCACCACCGTGGGCTTCTGGTACAGTCCCTTGACCGTCAGACGCGGCGGGCGGTTGCGCGGCCATCCCTTCTTGCCTTCCAGCGAGGCGAGCATGGCCGATGCTTCACCGCAGACATACGAGCCGGCGCCGCGATACACCACCACGTCGAGCGAGTACTGGCTGCCCATGATGTTCCTGCCGAGCAGGCCGGCGGCATACGCTTCGTCGACCGCACCTTGGATGCGACGATACGGCAGATCGAACTCGCCTCGAATGTAGATGAACGCGTGACGACCACCGATCGCGTAGGAGGCGAGGATGAGCCCCTCGACCGTCATGTGCGGTACCTGCTCGAGCAGCCAGCGATCCTTGAACGTGCCGGGCTCGCCCTCGTCGGCGTTCATGCACACGTAGTGCGGCTCCCCGTCGTCCGGCCGGATCACGCCCCACTTGCGACCGGCCGGGAACGCGGCGCCGCCGTGACCGAGCAGGCCGGCAGTGCTCACTTCCTTGATGACGTCGGCGGGGCTGACGCCGCCCTTGATCACCTTTTCGAGCGCCTGATAGCCGCCGCGCGCACGGTAATCGGTGAGCGTATGCGAGGTGGGCGTCACCTCATGGTTCATGAAGAACTTGCGTCCCGACAGCACGGGCTCCGTGGCGGGCGCGGTCACTTGGCCAGTTCCTCGAGCAACGCGTCCACCTTGGCCGGTGTGAGATTCTCGTGGTACGTCTCGTTCACGATCATCATCGGCGCCGTGCCGCACGACGCGAGACACTCGGCCGTCGAGATCGTGAACGTGCCGTCGGGAGTGGTTTCGCCCGGCTGAATACCGAGGCGGCCGCACAGATACGCGATGAGACCGTCAGCGCCGCGCATCGAGCACGATACGTTGTGGCACACCTGCAAATGATGCCGGCCGAGGGGCTCACGCGTGAACATGGTGTAGAAGCCGAGCACCTCGTCCACCTGGGTGCGTGGCACACCCAGATAGGCCACGAGTTCGTCGATGTCGCTGTCCGCGATGTAGCCGCGCTCTTCCTGAATGCGACGCAGACAAGGAATGGTGAGCGAGCCTTCGAATCCCTCGGGGTAGCGTTCCTTCCAGCGCTCGAACTCGGGGATGAGATGTTGAATGGTCTGCATGGGTGCCTTCATCGGTCGCACTCACCGCCGATCATGTTCACCGACCCGAAGGTCGTGACGATGTCGGCGAGCTGATAGCCGTTGAGCATGGTATGCACGCCGCCCATGTGCACGAAGCTGGGGGAGCGTACGTGCACCTTGTAGGGTTGTCCGGCGCCATTGCTGACGATGTAGAAGCCGAGTTCGCCGTTGGCCCCTTCGTGTGCCACGTAGATGTCGCCGGAGGGCACGACTGGCCCTTCCATCACCAGTTTGAAGTGGTTGATGAGCGACTCGATTTCGGTGTACACGAGCTCCTTCTCGGGGAACACGCACCGCCGGTCGTCCACCATGATGGGGCCGTCCGGGATCATGTCGACAAGCTGGCGGATCATGTACACCGATTCGTCCATCTCGCGCATGCGCACGTAGTAGCGATCGTAGTTGTCGCCCTTGATGCCCACGGGCACATCGAAGTCGAGCTCGCCGTAGGCGAGATACGGCGTGTCCTTGCGCAGGTCGCGCGGTGCGCCGGTGCTGCGCAAGATGGGGCCGGTGAAGCCCCAATGAATGGCGTCCTTGGTACTGATGACGCCCACGTTGCGCATGCGGTCGATGAAGATGCGGTTGCGATCGACCAGACCGTGCACCATCGCGATGTAGCGCTCGTAGTCCTTGAGAATCTCCTCGAGGCGCTGGAACCAGCCGGCCGGCACGTCGAATGCGAGACCGCCGAGGCGCCCGTACGAGTAGGTCACGCGGGCGCCGGTAAGCGCCGCGAGGTGCTCGTAGATGCTGTCGCGCGCCGTGACGAGATACAGGAACCCCGTCATGGCCCCGAGCTCCATGAGCTGGGCGGCCACGCAGGTGAGATGGTCGGCGAGGCGGCTGTACTCGGCGAGCAGCGTACGCAAATACTTCGTGCGCGGCGTGATCTCGATGCCCATGAGCTGCTCGACCGCATCGCAGTACGCGAAGTTGTTGATCAGCGCCGAGCAGTAGTTGAGCCGGTCCACGTACGGCATGAGGTTGTGCCAGGTGTGATCCTCGCACTCCTTCTCGAAGCCGCGGTGGAGATACCCGCAGTGCACGTCGGTGCGCACCACTTTCTCGGCATCCAGCTCGGCGATGATCTGCACGGTGCCGTGCGTGGCCGGATGAGACGGGCCGATGTTGACGATGCTGGTGTCCTCACGGCTGGCCGTGAGGACGTTGCGCACCGGGTTCGCGATCGGCGGACGGAGGGCGGGTTCAGCGGACAAGGGCACTCTGCGGCGGAAGGTAGGGCACGAGCGGCTGCTCCTTCTGCTTCGGATAATCCTTGCGCAGTGGATGGCCCACGAAGCCTTCGTACAACAGGATGGGTCGGAGATCGGCGTTGCCGTCGAACGTGACACCGTACATGTCGTGGCATTCGCGTTCCATGTAGCCGGCCGCCCCGTACAGGGGCGCAAGCGACGGCACGGCGGGCGCCTGCTCCGGCACGCGCGTCTTGAGGCGCACGCGCACCTTGTCGGTGGAGGAGTAGAAGTGCCACACCACTTCGAAGCGAAGCGCGTCGCCGGGCCAATCCACAGCCGTGACGTCGAGGAACAGGTCGAAGCCGAAGTCGTCGCGGAGGCGGCGGGCTACCGGCAACACGGCGGACGGCGCGAGCGCGAAGACCAGCACCTGGTGCTGCACGCCGCGGCAGATGACGGGCATGTCGGCACTCGGCTGGCCTTCCTGCCCCGCTTCGCCGGGGGAAAGCTGCTCTCGCAGCCGGTCGAAGAGTGGGGCGCTCACGTCAGAATCGCTCGTTGATGATGGGGTGTCGACCGTTCGCGATCTTTTCCTGCAGCCGCATGATGCCGTCGATCACCATTTCCGGGCGAGGTGGACATCCCGGTACGTAGATGTCGACGGGGATGATGCGATCGATGCCGGGCAGCGACGCGTAGTTCTGGTAGAAGCCGCCGGTACTCGCGCAGACGCCGAAGGCCATCACCCACTTCGGCTCGCACATCTGCTCGTAGACCTTGAGCAGAATGGGCGCCTGCTTCTGTGTCACGGTACCCACGACCATGAGCAGGTCGGCCTGGCGCGGTGAAAAGCGCGGCAGGGCGGCGCCGAAGCGGTCGGTGTCGTAGTTCGACGCGCTGACCGCCATGAATTCCATGGCGCAGCAGGCGGTGACGAATGGATACGGGAAGAGCGAGAACTTGCGGGCCCAGCCGATCAACTCGTCCTTCCGTGTCGTCAGGAACTCGAAGCTGGCGTCCTTGGTGTGGCCCCGTGCGGGGGCGTCGGCCACGCCGGCCGTGGCGCCGGTGCCATCGAGAATCGGGAGTCGCTTGCCGTACATCCCCTACTCCGTCACCGCGTCGAGGATGCGCGCCTTGTACACATACAGAAGGCACAGCACCAGCAGGGCGGCGAACAGGAAGAACGTGAACACCATGAACCCCGAGAGCGGACGTGCGCCCAGGGCCCAGATGAAGAGGAACATCGTTTCGAGGTCGAACAACAGGAACGCGATGGCGACCGCGTAGTACTTGATGGGCACCGCCTTCACGTTGACGACGTCGATGGCGGTGGCCCCGCACTCGAAGGGTTCGAGTTTGGTGGCGGTCGAGACCGGCTTGGGGCCGAGGAGCGCGTTCAGCGACAGGGCCAGGCCGACGAAGCCGACGATGGCGACCAGATAGAGCAGAAACGTGAGATACGGCGTCATCGAACAGGCACTGGGGAGTCGGGCCTGGAGGAGGGCGTGGCGGGAGAATCGGTTGGCGCTTCAGCGTTTAGACAACGCCGGCCGGCAGCCTGCTCCGCAGGTCGCACCGGATCCGCGAACGTGAACCCCCGTACCAGAGAACGTCAAGGCGGCAGGCCTCTCGGATCGGGAGATTTTCCGGTTTTCGAACCAGGGCATCGCGCCCGAATCGGGCGATCCGGGACGTCCGGAGGGGGGTTCCGGGATGAAACGTGACGGACTGCAACATTTCTGAAACCTTATTGATTAGGTTTTCGCCCTCGTCCGGTGACGCGCGGATCGATCCGCTTGTTCTGAGACGAGTACCAGTCCTTCCCTCAGCCCCCGCCCGATGGCCGGGGCCCCTCCGTTTCATTTTCTGGAGAAGTTGATGTCCCATCGGTTGCGCATCACCCGTTGGGCAGCAGCGGTAACCTCCCTTGCCTTGGCAGGATCGTTGGGCGCGCAGCAGGCGCCCACCGGTACCGTCAGCGGCAAGGTGGTCGACGCCGCCACCAAGCTGCCAATTTCCGATGTCCGTATCGTCCTCGTGGGGACGCAGTTCGCCGCCCCGACGAACAAAGACGGTGAGTACCGCCTCGTGAACGTCCGGGCCGGCTCCGCGACCATCGGTGCACTGCGCATCGGTTACAAGTCGCAGCAGCAGACGGTCACTGTGGTCGCCGGTCAGACGGCCACGCTGAACTTCGAGCTCGGCCAGTCGGCGATCAACCTCTCCGAGGTCGTCGTAACCGGTACGGCCGGCAATCAGGAGCGCAAGGCGCAGTCGGCGCTCGTGGCCTCCGTCAAGCCGGCGGACATCATCAAGGACGCGCCCGTCACGAACGTGGCGAACCTGCTCCAGTCCCGCGTACCAGGCGTGGCGCTCAGCGCGGCCTCGGGCACGAAGGGCACGGCGACGACCATCCGCATCCGCGGCGCGTCGTCCATCAACCTGTCCAACCAGCCGCTGCTGTTCATCGACGGCGTGCGCGTCAACGAAGGACTCATCGCCTCCGGCCAGTCCGGTCAGGCCTTCGACCGCCTCAATGACCTCAATCCGGAAGAGATCGAGAGCATCGAAGTGGTGAAGGGTCCGGCCGCCGCTACGCTGTACGGTGCGGATGCCTCGGCCGGCGTGATCCAGATCATCACCAAGAAGGGGCGTGCGGGCTCGAACAGCTTCCAGCAGTCGCTGCGTGTCGAGCAGGGTACGGCCAACGTCGATTACTGGGAGATCCCCAGCAACTACGGCAACTGCACCGCGGCGCTGGTCGCGCCGACCAGCACGAACCCGCTCTGCCGTGGCCAGGCCGTGGGCGCGCTGGTGAGCGACAACCCGCTCAAGCGCGTGGGGGCGTTCAAGGACGGCACGGAGAACCTGTTCAACTACGGCATCCGTGGCGGTGGCCAGAACTACGGCTTCAGCCTGAACTACGGCTCGGACAACTCGTCGGGCACGTTGCCGAACAATGCGTTCAACCGCTACAACGTGCGGTCGAACGTGAACTACATCGCCAACTCGAAGCTCAATATCGACGCCGGCCTCGGCCTCGTGCAGACGTCCGTCGACCTGCCGGACAACGACAACAACATCTTCGGCTGGCTCGGCGGCGGCCTGCTTGGCAGCCCGCTCACGCGCTCCGATGCGTCGAACGCCGGGCTGTCACAAGACGGCTGGTACGCGCCGGCGCGTCAGTACAACGCGATCAACTCGATCAAGCGTCGCCTGCTCACCAAGCGTGTGACGAGCGCCTTCACGGCCAACTACACGCCGTTCAGCTGGTTCACCAACCGCTTCACCGGCGGTATGGACTTCGCGAACGACGACCAGAACCTGTTCTATCCGAAGAACGACAGCACGTGGTACGGCGGTCTCCGTGACGGCGGCGAGCGTCAGTCGACCAGCCGCGGCATCGAGCGCTACACGTTCGACTACCTCGGCAACGCCAAGCGCCAGTGGGGCAGCAACTGGGAGACCAACCTCTCGTTCGGCCTCCAGGTGATCTCCACGCGCAACACAAGCCTGAACGCCACCGGCATCGGCTTCGTGACCAACAACAACAACTCGATCGGGTCGGCGGCCACGAACTCGGCCGGCGGCGGTTTCACCGAGCAGCGCCAGTACGGGTACCTCACGCAGCTGCAGGTCGGCAACCAGAACAAGCGCTTCCTCCAGGTGGGTGTGCGCGTCGATCGCAACTCGTCATTCGGTGCACAGGCGCCGAGCTTCGTGCTGCCCAAGGTGGGTGGCTCGTGGGCGATCAGCGAAGAAGACTTCTTCTCGCCGCTCAGTGGCATCTTCAACGACCTCCGTGTCCGCGCCGCGTGGGGCACGACGGGCCGCTCGCCCAACCCGGGTGACGCCCTCCAGACGCTGACGGCGGCGGCCTTCAACATCACGGGCAGCACCGGCGCCGGCGCCGTTCTCGGCAACCCCGGCAACTTCGACCTGAAGCCGGAACGTGGCACCGAGTTCGAAGCGGGCCTCGACGCCGGCTTCCTCAACGGCAAGGTGTCGACGGAGCTGACGTTCTTCCGCAAGACCACCACGGACCTGATCATCGCCCGTCCGATTCCGCCGTCGCTCGGCTTCAATTCGAACCCGCTCGCGAACATCGGCTCGGTGCTGAATCGGGGCGTCGAACTCGCCGTGAACGCGAAGATGATCAACCGGCGCAACCTGACCTGGGACGTGCGTGGCGCAGCGAACACCCTGCACAACGAACTCACGAGCCTCGGCGGCGTGCTGCCGTTCAACCTCGGTGCCGGCGGTCGTACCCTCGTGGGTCAGCAGCTCGCGGTGCTTTCGGCCAAGCGCGTGAAGAGCGTGGACCTCACCCGTGGCGTGGCCATCGTGACCGACACGCTGGCGCCCGTGGGCAACCTGTTCCCGACGCTCGAGTGGAACATCACGAACACGTTCACGATCATGCGCAGCCTGCGGGTGACGGCACTGCTCGACGCCAAGCGCGACTTCTCGATCTACAACAACACGGCGTTCTTCCGCGAGACGCAGCTGGTGCGCTCGAACGTGCGTCTCGACACGACGCTCCTGTCGCGTGAGCAGCGTATCCGCCGCTTCGGTCCGTTCGTGTCGGAAGTGAACGGCTCGGCCGTGACGATCAACGACGCGCGCGAAGCCTTCATTGAGCGCGGCGACTTCGTCCGCCTGCGCGAACTGTCGGCCACGTACGACCTGCCGCGCTTCCTGCTCGACAAGCTGGGCAAGCGGGTGCAGGGCGCGTCGCTCACGCTGGCGCTGCAGAACGTGAAGCTCTGGAGTGACTACTCCGGTGCCGATCCGGAGATGAACTCGCAGACCGGCGCCTTCTCGCGTGAAGACTTCCTGACGGTGCCGAACCCCAAGCGCACCGTGCTCCGCTTCAACGTCAACTTCTAACGGTGACCGTATACATGAAAAAGATTGCCCGTACGGTCTCGCGCACGGCAGCCGGCGCCATGCTGGCGCTGGGCGTGACCGCCTGCGGTGACGAGTTCCTCACCGTCACCAACCCGAACGTCATCGACGCGTCGACCGTCGATCCGACCGCCAGCGGCATCACGCTGTCGCTGTCGGCGCAGCAGAATTTCGTCGACATGTTCGGCCTGCTCGCCATGTACGGCGCGTGGTTCACTGGCGAGGCGAACGTGTCCGACACGTTCCCCACGCGCAACGAGTTCGGCATCCGCAGCATCACCGACCTGAACGGGTCGCTCAACAGTGATGCGTGGGCGCCCCTCTCGCGCGCCATCGCGTCGGCCAAGCAGGTGCTCGACCTGTCGCTGCCGACGCCCACGACGAACATCAGCATCGCCCGCGCCGCCACCTTCCGTGGCTTCGCGATCCTGCAGATGGCGAGCGATTTCTGCACCGGCTCGTTCTCCAGCGGCCCGGAACTGACCACCGCGCAGATGCTCGACTCGGCGAACGTCTGGCTGACCAAGGGGATCGACGTGGGCCGCGCCAACGGCACGGCGGACGGTGCGGCGCTCGCAAACGCGGCGCTGGTCGGTCGCGCCCGCGTGAAGCTGCAGAAGGGTGACAACGCTGGCGCCTCGACCGATGCGGCCGCCGTGCCCGCCGGGTTCGAGTTCAACCTGCGTTACACCGACGACCTCGCGAACCGCGGCCGTCTGTCGAACGACCTCTATTTCTTCAGCTTCGACCGCGGCTCGATCAGCGTGGCGCCCTGGTATCGTCAGGGTGACCCGCGCGTCACGTACCGCGTGCAGGGTGGTTCGCCGGCTCCCACCGCCAATCCCCAGGACGCGGTGCCGGGTGGCTTCCACCAGCAGACGAAGTTCTTCGCCTACAACGCGCCGATCCGTCTCGCCTCGAAGCTCGAGGCCGACTACATCGCCGCCGAGGCGTCGAACAACGTCACGACGCAGCTGACGCTTATCAACGCCCGTCGTGCGGTGAACGGCCGCCCGGCGTACGCGGGAGCGCAGGACGCGGCGAGCGTGAAGGCGGAGCTCTTCAACCAGCGGGCGCTCGAGTTCTACCTCGAAGGCAAGCGCGTGGCGGATTTCCGTCGCTCGCCGGCCTCCGTGGCGGGCACGATCACGCCGGCCGGCGCGCCGTACTTCAAGCCGGGCTACGGCAACACGGGCACGGATACCTGCTATCCGATCCCGCGCGCCGAGCGCGACAATAACCCCAACATGACCGGCGCCAACGGGTCCGCCCGTTGATTTCGGCCTGAGAGGAAGCGCAGAGGGGGGCGGTCCGACACGGACCGCCCCCCTTTTCCTTTGGCCCGGCTTGGAGCAGGCGGTCGGCCGGCTTCTTGCAAGTGTCAATAAATCCTGACACTTTAGATGTAACTTTCTGTTGACAGTCGGACCGGGCGGTCGCAGGTTCATTAGCATTCGGGCGATCGGGGTCCGTACGCTCGGCCCGAGGGAACCTGTTGCCATGTGCGGCGTTGAGCACCTGTCGGCGGACACCATCGGTTCAGGTCCCCGCCTTCGTCGTCCTTGTCATCCCTGCCTGACATCGCTTCGATGAAACCTCGGCGTCTCCCGAGTTCGGTGGCATGATCGCGCCTGCGTCGCTCAACGATGCGGCCGAGTGTGCGCGCATCACCATGGCGCATGCGCGCACCTTCTCGCTGGCGAGCAAGCTGCTTCCACCCGAGAAGCGCCGCGCGGCGTACGCGCTGTACGCGTTCTGCCGCGTGGCCGACGATCTGGTCGATCAGGCCGACCATGGCAATCTCGACGCGTTGCGGGTGCAACTCGATGCGTATCGCGAGCAACTGCAGTCGGCGCTCGACGGTCGTCCGGCCGGTCCGATCTTCCGGGAAATGGCGTGGGTGACCCGCGCCTACGACGTCTCGCCCGACCCCTTGTTCGAACTGCTCGACGGCGTGGGCCGTGATCTCGAGGCGCACACGTACGACACGTGGTGTGACCTGGAGCAGTACTGCGAGGGGGTCGCGAGTTCCGTCGGGGAGATGTGCACCTACGTGTTCGGCGTGCCGGCCGGCCCGGCGATGCGCGTCAAAGCCATCCAGTACGCCCGCACGCTCGGCACGGCCATGCAGCTCACCAACATTCTGCGTGATGTCGGCGAAGACGCCGGCCGTGGTCGGTGCTACCTGCCGGCCGAAGACATGGCACGCTTCGGCCTCACGGCGCAGGATGTGTTGTCCCGCGACCCGGCGCTGGCGCGGCGTCCGCAGTGGGCGAAGCTTATGGCTTTCGAGGTGAGTCGCGCCCGGGCGCTGTACGCCGCGGCCATGCCCGGCATCGCGCTGCTCGAGGCCGACGCGCAGCGCTGCGCGGCGGCCTGTGCCAATGGCTACGCGGGCATCCTCTCGGCCATCGAGCTGCAGGGGTACGACACCATCACGACGCGCGCGCGCATTGGGCGCCTCGCGCGCGTGGGCATTCTCTGGAACGCGTGGCGCTATCGCGCGCCGACCCCCGACCTTTCCGCGCTGGGCCACGGCCCGCGCATCGTGTGGGAACCCAACACCGCATCGTCCAACGCCGATGCACTCGTCCGTCTCGCCTGAGGTGCAGTACGTATGACCCCCTACACGGACCTGCAGGACAACTCGAAGGACACGCTGTTCAGAATCGCGTCGCTCACGCTGCTCGGGCACCTGTGCTTCAGCGCGTTTTCGGCGTTCGCGTTTGCGACGTTCCTGCTGCCGCCCTATCCCGAATGGCTCCAGACGCCGCAGAACCAGAAGGTCATGGCGCTCGGGTACACGTACGGTGGAGCCACCACCGTCACCCTCGGCGCCATCGCCGGCCTCGCCTTCCTGGCGTGGGCCGTGGGGACCCGCAAGGCACTCATCACCTTCGCCGTATCGTTCGCGCTGGCCCTCACGTCGGAGTACGTGGGCACGCGCTGGGATTATCCCTTCGGTGCGTACGAGTACACGAGCCAGCTGGGGTACAAGATCGGCGGCAAAGTGCCGTTCAACATCCCCACGTCGTGGTTCTACATGCTCGTCGCGTCGCTCGCCATCTGCGGGCGCTTCCTCAAGGGGAAAGACGACAACCTGTCCAAGTGGTGGTGGTCGCTCGTCGGTGGCGTCGTGCTGACGCTGTGGGACGTGAGCATGGACCCCGCCATGGTGAAGACCACGCACTGGATCTGGGAAATCGGCGATCTGTCCGGCCAAAGCGCGTTCCAGCAGCTCATCGGCAAGCCGATTTTCTACGGCATGCCCATCACCAACTGGCTGGGCTGGCTGCTCACCGGCATCCTCGTGGCCCGCGTGATGCTCGGGTTCGTGCCGCCGAGTGACTGGGTGACGAAGGTATCGCCGCACCGCCTGCCCATCGCGCTCTATGCCATCAACGGCCTGTTGCCGCTCGCGATCTGCTTCCGGTGGGGCATGGTGCCGGCCGGTGTGCTCGGCACCATCGCGATGGTGCTTCCGCTGTGGGCCGCGCTGCGGAACGATCCCGCGCCGCTGGCGAGCCTCGGTACGGCGTCGCGGGCGCCGGTTGGGGAGCGCCCGCTGGG
>DCZC01000090.1:5504-15383 GCA_002331565.1 Gemmatimonas sp. UBA2094 | reverse complement strand
GGCGGGCACTGATGGCCCGGGCGGCGCGCGCCACGAGGGCGGCGTACAGCTGCGGGGCCTCGCGGGTGATGTCGTCGAGCTGCGTGCGGTTGAGCAGCACGCAGTGCCCGGGCATGATCACGCGCGCGGTGGTGCCGTGGTTGCTGTCGTCGAGGAGCAGCCCTTCGCCCACGGCTTCGCCGGCCCCGAGGGTGACGAGTCGCGTGGAGCGTCCGTCGGCCGACTTCTCGATGGCGACGGCGCCACTCAGCAGGATCGCGAATCGCTGACGCGCCTCGCCCTCGTTGAAGATGGTGGAATCGGCCACGAGCTCGTGCGGCGTGACGTGGCGGGCAAGTTTCCAGAGGTGCGCGTCGGAGAAGCCGTCGAGGAACGAGGTGGCGCGCAGCTGCTCGGCAATATCGGCCGGAGTGGTCATGGGCCTGCGGTGGGGAGTGGCGGGGAGCGGCGGAGGCGGGACGACGGAAGCTGGGACTACGGAAGCGTAACGGCGGGACCTGCGGTCTGTCGCCTGCTGGTAGGCGGTTTGCCGGAACTTGCGGCATACTACAAGGACGCCACAGTCATTTCATCGCCACCTCGCCACGCCCCCATGCCTCTCTCACGCCGTGAATTCCTCGAGCGGTCCGCCATCCTGTCGGCGGCCGGGTTCGTACCGCGTCTTCCCGAGGCGTGGCCCGCCGAGTCGTCGGCGGTACCGTTTCCCGCGCCGGCCGGGTTCCGCGGGCGGCCGTGCGTGGTGTCGTCGTCCAACGGCATCCGCGGCGTGAAGGTGGCCTACGACCAGCTGTTGGCGGGTGAGGACCCGCTCGACGCAGCGATCGCGGGGGTCAACATCCAGGAGCTCGATCCCGACGACCAGTCGGTGGGGCTCGGTGGCTTGCCCAATGAGGAGGGGGTCGTACAGCTCGACGCATCGTGCATGCACGGGCCCACGCGCCGCGCGGGCTCGGTGGCGTGCATCGAGGGGATCGCCACCCCGTCGCTCGTGGCGAAAGCGGTCATGGATTACACCGACCACGTAATGCTGGTGGGGGAAGGCGCCAGCCGTTTCGCCCGCGCGATGGGTTTTAAAGCGCAGAACCTGCTCACCGAGAAGTCGCGCCAGGATTGGATGCGCTGGAAGTCGCGGCTCAATGCCAACGACGCGTGGCTCGATCACGACGACGACATCAAGATCAAGTTCACGACCGGCACGATCAACATGAATGCGGTGAACGCAAACGGGGATCTGGGGTCGGTCACGACGACGAGTGGTATGGCGTGGAAGGTGCCGGGGCGCATCGGTGACTCGCCCATCGTGGGCGCGGGGCAGTACTGCGACAACACCGTGGGGGCGGCGGGAAGCACGGGCCGCGGCGAGGCCAACATCAAGACCTGCGCCTCATTCCTCATCGTGGAGTTCATGCGCCAGGGCATGGCCCCGCAGCAAGCGTGTCTCAAGACGCTCGAGCGCGTGGTCGCAATGACCGAGGCCCGGCTCCTCGGCCCCGGCGGCCGCCCGCGCTTCGATCTCGAGTTCTACGCGGTAACCAAATCGGGCGACTTCGGGGGCGCGACGCTCTACTCGGGGGGCAAGTTCGCGGTGTGTGACGAGCGCGGGGCCCGTCTCGAGGAAGCGGCGTACCTCTACCGGCGCTGAGTCGGAGTCTGGGCCGGGGCTTTGCTCGTCGACACGCCACGGCGCGGCGGAGACCCGGGGGCGGCGCGTCTCTGAGGGGGTGATGCCGGCGCCGGCGAGCCCCGCGAGCCAAGGCGCACGGCCACCCCCGAAGCAACGCGCCGCTCCCGGGTCTCCGCCGCGCGCCATTCGACGAGCCGTGTCGCTCAGGCCGAGGCCCTGACCGGCCCGCCAAGTCGATTACGTTTCAGGGATGCACGAGACCGACGCCCCGACCCCGTATGTGCCCGCAGCCGTAGAGCCCAAGTGGCAGCAGCGCTGGACCGACCGCGGGACCAACACCGCGAATCTGGCCAATCCCGCGCGCCCCTTCTACGCGCTCATGATGTTCCCCTACCCAAGCGCCGAAGGGCTGCACGTCGGGAACCTCTTCGCCTTCACCGGCAGTGACATCTCCGCCCGCTTCCACCGGCTCATGGGACACGACGTGTTCCAGCCGCTCGGCTTCGACGCGTTCGGCATCCACTCCGAGAACTACGCGCTCAAGATCGGGGCGCATCCCATGGAGCTCACGCCGAAGAACGTCGCGAACTTCACGCGACAGCTCGGACGCGCCGGCTTCATGGTAGACTGGAATCAAAAGGTCGACACCTCGCGCCCCGACTACTACAAGTGGACGCAGTGGGTCTTCCTGCAGCTCCACAAACAGGGGCTCGCGTACAAGAAGGCGGCGGCCGTCAACTGGTGTCCGTCGTGCAAGACCGTGCTCGCCAATGAGCAGGTGGAAGACGGCCAATGCGAGCGGTGCGGCACCGCCGTCGAGCAGCGTTTCCTCGAGCAGTGGTTCTTCAAGATTTCCGAGTACGCACCGCGCCTGTTGCAGAATCTCGATTGGCTCGACTGGTCGGCCATCACCAAGCAGGCGCAGCGCAATTGGATCGGCAAGTCCGAAGGGGCCCAGCTCGCCTTCGCTCTTGCCGGGCACACCGACACGGTGACGGTCTTCACCACGCGCGCCGACACGATCTACGGGGCCACGTATCTCGTGCTCGCGCCCGAACATCCGCTCGTCGTTGCGCTGACGTCCGATGCGCAGCGCGACGCCGTCGCGCAATACGTCGATGCAACAACGAAGCAGGATCTGATCTCGCGCAAGAGCACCAAGGAGAAGACCGGGGTCTTCACCGGCTCGTACGCCGTCAATCCCGCCACGGGACAGCGGATCCCCGTGTGGATCGCCGACTACGTGCTCATGGAGTACGGCACCGGCGCCATCATGGCCGTGCCGGGGCACGACGAGCGCGACTTCGAGTTCGCGCAGGTGTTCGATCTGCCGATCGTGCGCGTGGTTGCCGGTCCCGACGACGACGCGAACACGCCGCTCGGCGATGCCGCGTTCACCGACGACGAACAGGGTCGCCTCGTGAACTCCGGCGCGTTCGACGGGCTCGCCGTGCAGGAGGCCAAGCGCACGGTCACCGCATGGCTCGCCGAACAGGGGCACGCCACGCCGGTCACCAATTATCGGCTGCACGACTGGTGCATCTCGCGACAGCGCTACTGGGGCCCGCCGATTCCCATCATCTACTGCGATGACTGCGGCGCGGTGCCGGTGCCCGAGCAGGACCTCCCCGTCGTGTTGCCCAACATCCCCGACTTCAAGCCCGACGACAGCGGCATCTCGCCCCTCGCGCGCCACGAGGAGTGGTACCGCGTGCCGTGCCCCACGTGCGGCAAGACGGCGCGACGCGAAACCGACGTGAGCGACACGTTCCTCGACAGTGCGTGGTATTTCCTCCGCTATCCGAGCGCCACGCGCGACGACATTCCGTTCGACCGCGAGCGCACGAAGACGTGGTTGCCGGTGAACTCGTACATCGGCGGCAACGAACACGCGGTGCTGCACCTGCTGTATTCGCGCTTCATCACCATGGTGATGAAGGACGGCGGCTTCATCGACTTCGAGGAACCGTTCACGCGCTTCCGCGCGCACGGCATGATCATCCGCGAAGGCGCGAAGATGTCGAAGTCGAAGGGCAACGTGATCAACCCCGACGTGTACATGGAGGAGTGGGGCGCCGATGCGTTCCGCATGTACCTCATGTTCCTCGGACCGTACGAAGAGGGCGGCGACTTCCGCGATCAGGGCATCAGCGGCGTGCGCCGTTTCCTCGACCGGTTGTGGGCCTCGGTGCGTGATGCTTCCACCGACGGCGCGCCCGACGCCGACGTGCTGCGCAAGATGCACCGCACCATCAAGAAGGTCGGGGAAGACACCGCGAACCTCGGCTACAACACCGCCATCGCGGCGATGATGGAGTACATGAATGCCGTGCGTCGCGGCGAGCGTACCCCGCACCGGGACGAGGTGCTGCCGCTCGTGCAGCTGGCGGCACCATACGCGCCGCACCTCGCCGAAGAGTGCTGGGAAGCGCTTGGCCACTCCGGCAGCGTGTTCGATGCCGGCTGGCCGTCGTTCGACCCCGCCATGCTCGTGGACGACGAAGTCGATCTCGTGGTGCAGGTGAACGGCAAGGTCCGCGGCAAGCTGCGCGTGCCGGTGGCGATCACGCAGGACGAGGCCATGGCCATGGCCCGGGCCGACGACGGTGTGGCCAGGTTCCTCACCGGCGAGATCAAGAAGGTCGTCTTCGTCCCCAAGCGGCTGCTCAACATCGTCGTGTGAGTCGATCCTCGATGGCCCGGGCACGATGCACCGCATGTTCGCCCTCGCCGTCGGCAGTCTCGCGCTGCACTTCGATACCGGAGGAAACCCTCGGTCGGCTCCCCGTGTCAGAAGTACGAACATTCCACCGAGGTTGCCATGATCCTGTTTCCGTTTCGCCGCTCCACGGCCGCGGCGATCACCGTCTTTACCGCCGGCGCCGCCATGGCTGCCGTGGCCACCCCCTGTGACGCCCAGAACCGCGAGGAGCGCGAGATCCGCATCACGCGCACCCCGGGCGGGGCGATGACCATCGTCCGCGGTGGGCCGGTCAACCGTGCCGTACTCGGCGTGGTGCTCGCAGAAGGCTCGCGCGCCGACACCGCCGGTGTGCGCCTCGAGCGCGTCGATGCCGACAGTCCGGCCGCCAAGGCCGGGCTCAAGGCCGGCGACGTCATCACCGAGATCAACGGCGTGAGCCTCAAGGTTGCGCGCGACGACGCCGAGGATCCGGCGCTGGCCGGCCTGGCCCAGCGTCGACTGCAGCGTGTGATGGGGCGCGCCAAGCCCGGCGACGAGGTGAAGCTGCAGCTGCGCAGCGGTGGCGCCACGCGCTCGGTGACCGTGAAGACCGCCTCTGCAGACGAACTCGAGCGCGCGGCAGAGCAGGTGGAAGAGCGTGTCATCATGCGCGGCCCCGAGGGCATGCTCACGGAGCGTCGCAGCGGCGGCAAGTCGCGTGGCGTCGTGGGGGTGAGTATCGGCAGCGCGGGCAACGCGCGCGACACGCTGGGGCTGTTCGTCAGCAGCGTGGCGAGCGGTGGCGCGGCCGAGAAGGCCGGCATCATCGAAGGCGAGCGCATCGCGGCGGTGAACGGCACGGATGTGCGGGTGCCGCGTGAGGACGTCGACGATGGCGAGGCCGCATCGGCGCGCGTCGACCGGTTCGTGCGCGCAATTCAGCAGACCGAGCCGGGCAAGACCGTCGCGCTGCGCGTGTGGGGCAACGGCCGCTACCGCGACGTAACGGTGACGGTGGAGAAGGGCGACGAGCAGCCCGGCGTAATCATCGACGGCGCGCCCCTGCTCCGGCGCACGCCCGGACTGACGCTCCCCGAGGGCGAAGTGCGCATCCGTCGCCAAGGTGGAGAGCCGCAGCTGTTCGAGTTCCGACGCGACGGGCCGTCGCGCGGCCGCCTGCGCATCAACGGCGACGAGATCGAGTTCGACGGGCAGGGCATCGAGCGCGCCATGGAGGCGATGGGTCGACGCCTGCAGGAACGGCTGCGCGACGTGGAAATCGACGTGCGGGGGATGCGCGCGCTACCGGAGCGGTCGGGCGCGGTGCGGGTGAGGGCAGGGCGGGCGGCGGTGTAGTTCGAGGGGACACGGCTGGGCTCGACGGCCCACTGCACACGGCACACTGCCGTCTGCCGTCTGCAGTTAAGGCGCTGCTTGTCCGCAGTCCGTTCCGCCCACGGGCAACACAACGCCGCGTGTCGGCGTTTACTGATTGTGAGCCTTTCGATGGAACGCCCGTCCCGCGACCGGCTTTCCGCGCCTTCTCCCGTCGTTCGCCCCGCGAATGTCTGCCACTGAAACGCTGTCGCGCCCCCCGCGCGGATTCGCCACACCGCTTGTCCGTCCGCTCGCCCATGCACCCGTGCTGGCGTTGCTCGGGCTCTCCGCGTCGGCGTGCAAGGAACCGCCCAAGCCGCAGCGCCCCGTCCCCACGGTCTCGGTCACCACGACCAAGCCGGCCCCACTCCCCTATGTGGTGACGGCCAACGGTCAGGTGGAGCCCAACCGCACGGTAGCGGTGCAGTCGCTGGTGTCAGGACAGCTCACCCGCGTGGCGATCGCCGAGGGCGACGAGGTGCGGGAAGGGCAGGTGCTCTTTCAGATCGATCCGCGCCCGTTCCGCGCCGAAGTGGAGCGGCTGCAGAGCACGCTGGCCCGCGACGAAGCGACCCTCGTGCGCGCCCGCGGCGACTCGGTGCGGTTCGCGTCGCTTGCGAAGGATGGCTACGTCACCAGGCAGCAGCTTGATCAGGCGTATGCCGAGGCCTCGGCGCTGGCCGCGACGGTGGCCGCCGGTCGCGCGTCGCTGCAGCGCGCGCGGCTCGACCTCGAGAACACCACCGTGAAGGCGCCCATCTCCGGGCGCACCGGCCAGCTACTGTACAAGGCCGGCTCGCTCGTGCGCGCGTCGGCCGACCAGCTCGTGACCATCAATGAATTGCGCCCCGTGCTCGTGCGCTTCCCGGTGCCCGAGCGTGATTTCGAAGAGCTCCGCAATCGCGCCGGGCTCGACAAGGCCCTCGGCGTGCAGGTCATCCCGAATACCAGCGACACCGCGCACGTCGTCACGGGCGCGCTCACGTTCGTCGACAATCAGGTGGACCGCGCCACGGGCTCCGTGCTGCTCAAGGCGCGCGTGGCCAACGAGGATCGCCATCTCTGGCCCGGTCAGTTCGTGACCGTCAAACTGCAGCTCAGCGTCGACGAGAACGCCATCACGCTGCCGTCCGAGGCGGTGGTCACGTCCGGGACCAATACCTTCGTGTATCTCATGGAGGCCGGCAAGGCGAAGCGGGCGCCGGTGAAGGTCGGTCGCGCCGCCGGGACGCTGGTGAAGATCGACAGCGGGCTCGTGGGTGGTGAGCAGGTGATCGTGGAAGGCCAGGCCCGTCTACGCGACGGTGCGCCGGTGCAGCTGCGGAAGCCGGCCGGTGCCGGTGGGAACGGCGGCCGGCGGGGGGCGCGCAATGGCGGAAGCCGCAATGGTGCCGGACAGGGAGCGGCAGGAGGCCAGGGAGGGCCCGCACGATGAGTCAGTCGTCACAGGGGCCGGCGAACGACGTCCCGCCGGAAGTCGCCAGCACCACGAACCTCAGCGCGATCTGGATCCGCCGCCCCATCATGACCACGCTGGTCATGACGGCGATCCTCATCTTCGGCGCGGTGGCGTACCAGCGGCTCGCGGTGAGCGACCTGCCCACCATCGACTATCCCACCATCACGGTGTCGGCCAACCTCCCGGGCGCGAGCCCGGAAGTCATGGCCACGTCGGTCGCGACGCCGCTCGAACAGCAGTTCGCCACCATCAGCGGCATCGACAACATCACGTCGTCGAGCTCGCAGGGCAGCACCAACGTCACCATCCAGTTCAATCTCGACCGGGACATCGACAAGGCGGCGGCCGACGTTCAGTCGGCCATCTCCAAGACGCTCCGGCAGCTGCCGCAGGGCATCAACCCGCCGTCGTACAACAAGGCCAATGCGGCCGACTCGCCCATCATGATGTACTCGCTCACCTCCGACGTGATGTCGCGCGCGGAGCTGAACGAGTACGCGGAAACGTTCATCGGGCAGAAGCTCAGTACGGTGACCGGTGTGGCGCAGGTGCAGATCTACGGGTCGGCCAAGTTCGCCGTGCGCGTGCAGCTCGACCCCAGCGCGCTCGCGCAGCGCGGCATCGGCATCGACGAAGTGCAACAGGCCATCAACCAGGGGAACTCCAACTCGCCGGCCGGCGTGCTCATGGGCCCCAATCAGGCGTTCACGCTGCAGGCCACCGGCCAGCTCAAGAACGCCGCCGAGTTCCGGCAGCTCGTGGTGGCCAACCGCAACGGATTGCCCGTGCGGCTCGGCGATCTGGGCAATGTGTACGACGGGTTGCAGCAGCTGCGCGGCTTCAGTGAGATCAACGGCGTGAGCAACATCTCGCTCTCCATCATCCGCCAGCCCGGGGTGAACACGGTGGCCACCGCGAAGGGGGTGGAGCGCGAGATGGCGCAGCTCGAGGAGCAGCTGCCGCCGGGCGTCAAGCTCTTCACCGTCTTCAGCCGCGCCGAGAGTATCGAGGAAGCAGTCCTCGACGTACAGTTCACGCTTGCACTCACCGTGGCGCTCGTGGTGATGGTGATCTTCCTGTTTCTGCGCAATGCGCGTGCGACCATCATCCCGTCACTCGCCCTGCCGTTCTCCATCATCGGCACATGCATCGTGATGTGGGCGCTCGACTACAGCCTCAACAATCTCACGCTCATGGCGCTCACGCTCGCCGTGGGCTTCGTGGTCGACGACGCCATCGTGATGCTCGAGAACATCGTGCGCCACATGGAAATGGGCAAATCGCCCATGCGCGCGGCGCTCGACGGCAGCAAGGAGATCAGTTTCACGATTCTCTCCATGACGCTGTCGCTGGTGGCCGTGTTCATCCCGCTGCTCTTCATGCCGGGGCTCATCGGCCGCCTCTTCCGTGAGTTCGCCGTGACCATCGGCGTGGCCATTCTCGTGTCGGGCTTCGTGTCGCTCACGCTCACCCCCATGCTGGCCGCCAAGTTCCTCCGGGGCGACGAGGGGCACGAGGAATCGACTGGAGTGTGGCGTTCGGTAGAACGGCTCTATCAGCGATCCGAGAACGCGTATGTGTCGTCGCTGCAGTGGGTCATGCGGCACCGCGGTCTTACCATGCTGTTCAGCGCGATCACGCTCGTTGCGACGGCGGCGCTGTTCATGATCATCCCCAAGGGCTTCCTCCCGTCGGAGGACACCGGGCGCCTGCAGGGCAGCGTGGAAGGCCCCGAAGGCATCGGCTACGAGGCCTTGTCGCTGAAGGCCCGTGAAGTGGGCAAGATCATCCAGGAGAACCCCTCGGTGGAGCGCGTGAGCGTTTCCATCGGCGGCGGCCCATGGGGCGGCAGCAACAGCGCGCGCCTCATGCTCATACTCAAGGATCGCGCACAGCGCCCGCACGTCGATCAGGTGATGCGCGAAATCACGCGGGCCACCTCGGGCGTACCGGGTGTGCAGGTGTTCCTCCGCAATCCGCCGCCGATCAACATCGGTGGCCGTCGCGGCAACAGCGCGTATCAGGTGTCGCTGCAGGGCGCGGACATCGCGGAGCTCTACACCAGTGCACGGCAGCTCGAACAGCGCATGCGCGACCTGCCGGAGCTCGAGAACATCTCGAGCGATCTGCAGGTGGGCAACCCGCAGGTGGGCATCGTCATCGATCGCGAACGGGCCTCGTCACTCGGGGTGACCGCCACGCAAATCGAAAACGCGCTGTACAACGCGTACGGCTCACGCCAGGTCAGCACCATCTACACGCAGGTGAACCAGTACCAGGTCATTCTCGAGCTCAAGGAAGAGTTCCAGAAGGATCCGGCCGCCCTCGGTCAGCTGTTCATCCGCAGCAATACCGGCAACCTCGTGCCGCTCGGCGCGGTGGCCACCTTCACCAAGGGCGTGGGGCCGGTGTCGGTGCAGCACAACGGACAGCAGCCCGCCGTGTCCATCTCGTTCAACACGCGCCCCGGTGTGGCACTCGGTACCGCCGTCGATGCCGTGCAGCGTGAAGCGGCCGCGGTGTTGCCGGTGGGCGTCACGAGTGCGCTGAGCGGCGACACGCAGGCGTTCGCGCAGGCACAGAGCGGGCTGCTGGCTCTGCTTGTGGTGGCCATCTTCGTGATCTACGTGGTGCTGGGTATTCTCTACGAAAGCTACATCCATCCCATCACCATTCTTTCCGGCCTGCCCTTCGCCGCCGTGGGCGCGCTGGCCACGCTCATGATCTTCGGCAAGG
>DCZC01000090.1:0-5245 GCA_002331565.1 Gemmatimonas sp. UBA2094 | reverse complement strand
GCCATCATGATGATCGACTTCGCCACCGAAGCCGAGCGCACCGAGGGCATGGCGCCGCGCGAGGCGATTCTCGAAGCGGCGCGCGTGCGGTTCCGTCCCATCATGATGACCACCATGGCCGCGCTCATGGGCACGTTGCCCATCGCCGTGGGCTACGGCGCCGGTGCCGAGTCGCGTCAGCCGCTCGGGCTCGCCGTGGTCGGCGGGCTCGCGTTCTCGCAGCTCATCACGCTGTACGTGACGCCGGTGGTGTACACGCTGCTCGACGGATTGGTGAGCAGGCGCCGAACGAGGAAGGCGGCGAAGCAGCAGGCGGTACTGGAGCCGGTGGCGGTGGCAGGAGACTGACGCCGCCGGCGCGCCGCGGGCGATGCCATCACCGGTTCGGAGTCGAGGTCAGAACTCGACCTGCGTCCCCAGTTCCACCACGCGGTTGGGCGGAATGCAGAAGAACTCCGTTGCCGACCGCGCGTTCCGGGCCATGATGGCGAAGATGATCTTGCGCCACCGCGACAGCACGATCCTGTCGCCGGGCTTCGCGGCGACGGGAATGAGCCGTTCGCGGCCGAGGAAGTAGCTCGTCTCCATCGGCTTGCAGCGGATTCCCATCTGGTCCACCACTTCGAGTACGTTCGGCACGTTGGGCGTCTGCATGAAGCCGTACGACGCGATGACCCGCCAGAAACCGTGCCCGAGCGCCACCACCCGCACGCGTTCGGCCGCGCTCGTTTCCGGCACGTCGGCGGTCTTCACGCTCACCAGCAGTACGCGCTCGTGCAGCACCTTGTTGTGCTTGAGATGGTGCAGCAGCACGGGGGGCACGCCATCGTCGCTGCCGGTCATGAACACCGCCGTGCCGGCCACGCGGTGCACGCTCGACTTCTCCACGCCTTCGAGAAAGAGCGCAATCGGCATCGTCCCGTCGGTAAGGCGCTGATTGAGCAGAATGCGGCCGCGTTTCCAGGTGAGCATCAGCAGGAAGAGCATGATGCCGAGCAACAGCGGGACCCACCCACCGTTCTGCACCTTCACGAGGTTGGCGCCGAGGAACGCCATGTCGACCACGAGGAACAGGGCGGTGACCGTCGTCGCGCGCCAGGCCGGCCACCGGAAGCGCAATCGCGCCACCACGTCGAACAGCAGCGTGGTGATGAACATCGTGCCGGTCACGGCGATGCCGTAGGCCGCGCCAAGATTGGAGGTGTTCTTGAATGCCACGACGACCATGAGGCAGCCCACCGCGATGAACCAGTTCACCTCGGGGATGTAGATCTGCCCCTCTTCGGTGACGCTGGTGTGCTTGATCTCGAGGCGCGGGATATAACCGAGCTGGATGCCCTGTCGCGTGATGGAGAACGCCCCGGAAATGAGCGCCTGCGACGCGACGATCGCCGCCATCGTCGCGATTGCGAGCAGCGGAATAAGAAGCGGCTTGGGTGCAAGCAGGAAGAACGGATTGGCCGCCGCCTCCGGATTGCGAAGCAGCAGGGCGCCCTGGCCGAAGTAATTCAGCAGCAGCGCAGGAAACACGAGCCACAGCCACGCCACGCTGATGGGCTTGCGGCCGAAGTGCCCCATGTCGGCGTACAGCGCCTCTCCACCGGTCACCACCAGCACCACCGAGCCGAGGACCAGAAACGCCATGGTTCCGTGTGCGTGGGCGAACGCCACCGCGTAGATGGGATTCACCGCCGCGAGAATCGAGAGATCCTGACGTACCGAGTTCACGCCGAGTACGGCGATGACGACGAACCACGCGAGCATGATGGGCCCGAACGCCTTGCCCACGCGGTCGGTGCCGAAGCGCTGTGCCGCGAACAACACGGCGAGAATGAGCACGGCCAGCGGAACGATGTACTCACTGAGGCCGGGGGTCGCAATCTCGATGCCTTCGAGTGCGCCGAGCACACTCATCGCCGGTGTGATGATGCCATCGCCGTACAGCAGGGCCGTGCCGAAGAGGGCGAGGGCGACGAGCCATCGGCCACGAGCGGCCGGCGCGTCCGGGGAGCGCTTGGGGAAGATGAGCGCCAGCAGCGCGAACGTACCACCCTCACCACGATTGTCGGCGCGGAGCACGAAGGTGACGTACTTGATCGTCACCACCAGCGTGAGCGCCCACACGATCAGCGACAGCACGCCGAACACGTTGTCCCGTGTGGCCGACAAGCCATAGTGCGGACTGAAGCACTCCTTCAGTGCATAGAGAGGACTCGTGCCGATGTCGCCGTACACCACGCCGAGCGCGGTGAGGGTGAGAATGGCGAGTCGCTGGCCGGTGGGGTTCTGGTCCCGGTGATGTCCCCCGCCCCGGTGGGTGCTCTGCGTGGGGAACATGCCGGTGTGGGCGATGACCTCCTCGCCCGGTTGCGCCTCGAAGGCGTTGTGCGCGCCGACGTCGGTCGGCCCACCCGTGGGATGGCGCAACGCGTCGGCCGTGGGAGACGGCGGCTCCGCCGGTGAACTCTCGGCGTTTCGTTCGGGAACGGCCTCGGCTTTGTCAGCCGAGGCCGGAGTCTTCTGGTCGTCAGGCATGGGATTGGAACGTGAACCCGTAATCTATATCGGGGTGCGGTATCGCCGTCTATGGGACGAGCATCGGGACGAACGGTCCGGCGTTAGGTTTCAGCGATGCTCGCTTCGCTCCTTCTCCCGACCGTGGTGTTGGCCTTCCGCGGCGGTGCGCTGTTATCAGCGGCCAGGGCGGGCGTCCCCGATACCGCGGGGGCGACCGTCCGAATGCCGTCGGACACGCTACGCGCCCCCGCCGACACCGCCGTACGCGTCACGTTTGGCGCCTTCGTGGATACCTATGTCGCGTACGATGCCGGCCGGCCGCGTACGCTCGACCGTGCCTTCACCACGCAGGCCGCGCGTCATGCTGAGTTCAACGTGAATCTTGCGCACGTGGAGGCCACCCTGTCGGCGCCGCGGGTGCGTGGCCGTCTGGCCATGCAGGCCGGTACGTCGGTGCAGGCCAACTATGCGGCCGAACCGCGCGTGGGGCAAACGAGCGGGGGCGACCTCTCCCGGCTGCTGCAGGAGGCCTACGTCGGCTATGAGGTGCGAAAGGGGCTTTGGGTCGACGCCGGTACCTTTTTCTCCAACGTGGGCCTCGAGGCGTGGGCTTCCCGCGACAACGCGACGTACACCCGCTCGCTGGTCGCCGAATTTTCGCCGTACTACTCCAGTGGTGTGCGGGCCATATGGCAGGTGACGCCGGCGCTGACGGTGCGCGCCGATCTCGTGAATGGCTGGCAGAACGTGTCGGAAAGCAATGAGGACAAGGCCGTGGGCACGCGGCTCGATTACGCGATCGGGCGCAACACCACGCTCTCCTGGTACGGGTTGGCAGGTAACGAACCCGGTGCGCGGCTCCGTCTCTTCAACGGGGTCGGCATCAAGCGCCGCCTGCCGCACGACCTCGAATTGACAGCGCAGGTGGACCTCGGCCGCGAGGAACCGCCCGACTCGCTGGGGCGTAGCGCCCCCACACGAACCTGGACCGGGGCCATGGCCACCCTGCGGTGGGCCATGGATCCTCGCACGGCCGTGAGTGCCCGTACCGAGTGGTATACCGACGACGATCAGGTGATCGCCACGACGGGCGTTGCGGCGCCACTCCGTGCGACGGGCGGATCCGTGGGCCTCGACCGTCGGCTCGGGACATTGCTCACGTGGCGCACCGAAGCACGCACCCTCGTGAATCGCGACGCGATCTTTGCCGACCGCCGAGCCGCGTCCGGCGTGTCGCGCACGAACCTCGTGGCCGTGACATCGCTGGCGCTGTCGTTTTGAGGGTGCTGGTTGTGGGTCGTTGCCGGACACCCACCCACGACCCTCCACGCACGGCCCTCAACGCTGAACGGGGCGGCTGTCAGCGTTCACGTGATCCCGCGGATCGCGTGTGCGACTGACGGCGATCCCGTTCAGGGTGGAGCGTCGAGGGTTGCGTGTCGTGGGTGGGTGCTGACTCACAACACAAAATTCGAACCCGACCCCGATGGGTTGGGGGGCTTGCGTTCGGGTGGCGATTTTCGCGTGCTGAACCCTTAGAGATCGCGCCCGACCAACGCGCTCAGCTGCGCCCGGGCGATGCGGCCGTCGAAGCGGGCCTGGATGAGCGCCTGCCGGGCCTGATTCAGCTGCGTTTGCGACGTGAGCAGGTCGAGCAGCGTGCTGGCGCCAAGCGCGTAGCGCTGCTGCTGCACGCGCAGGTCTTCCTCGGCGGCGGCCACGGCGGCGAGCTGCACCCGCACGCGGGCCTGCGCGTTGTTGAGCGCCCGCAACTGCGTGGTGAGGTTCTGCCGAGCCCCCAGGCGCGCGTCGCGCAGCTGCGCCTCGGCGTTGCGCTGTGCGACGTCGGTCTGCACCGCCTGCTGTTCGCGCACGAGACCGTTGAAGAGCGGATAGCTGAAGTTGAAATTCAGCTGCTGGCGATTGGGATTGCCGCCCGAGAAGAGCCAGAGGTCGCTGCTGGAGAACTTCGGGCTCGTCTGCGTAAACGCGTAGTTGTACGACATGGTGAGCGACGGCAGGTAGGCGGACCGCTGTGCGCGCTTGCTCGCCCGTGCGGCCATGAGATTGGCTTCCGCCTGCATCACCTGCGGGCTCTTCACCACGAGCTGTTCGAGCTCGGCTTCGCCCGGCAGTTCACCGCCCGCGTCCACCGTATCGTCGGCGGCGGGGGTGACGACCACCGGCGAACCGATCACGCGCGTGAGCGCGGCGTTGGCGACGCGCAGATCGTTCTCGGCCGTGAGGACGGCAAGCTGCGCGTTGCCCAGCTGGATCGCGGAGCGCAACGAGTCGGACTTGGTGGCCACGCCGGCCACGAAGCGGGCCGTCGACGCCCTGAGCTGCTGCTCGGCCTGTTCGAGCTGGGCCCGCGCGGCGGCGGCAGATTCACGGGCGGCCAGCGCCGCATAGAACTGCTGCTTGGTTTGCAAGGCGGCTTCGAAGCGCGCCTGTACCGTGGCCGCGTCGGCAGCGTCGGCTACCGCGCGCGTGCGCGACAGCTCGTTCCAGCGCTGGTTGCCGTCGAACAGCTGCAGCGACGCGGCAAGCCCGTTGTTGTAATTCCACGGGTCGCCGCGGAGCGGCACGAGCGTACCCTGGAAGAACTGCACGCCCTGCGTGCGGGCGCTGCCGGCGTTGAGCGTGAGCGCAGGGATGTAGGCGGCCAGCGCACTGCGCCCCGCCGCGGCGGCGTTGCGTTCGAGACCGCGCGCGGCCACGGCCGCCG
>DCZC01000190.1 GCA_002331565.1 Gemmatimonas sp. UBA2094 | reverse complement strand
GACCTACTCGGTTCCGGGTCGCGCGTTCGGGTTTCGGGCTCTCGGGGACTGCGGTGATGGCGCCGGCGGGAACGGGCAACGCGTCCGTTCTGCCGTCCGGATCACTTCGGGCCGATCTGGTACTCCTTCGGCGGTGTGGCCCCCAATAGGTGCTGCACGAAATAATCCCAGCGACGACGCATCATGTAGTTGCTCGCGGCCCCGAAGCCGTGCGCCGCATTCGGAATCATGACGAGGTCGAAGTCCTTGCCAGCCTTGATCAGCGCGTCCACCACCAGATACGTGTTGTCGGGTGGCACGTTGTCGTCGGCAGTACCGTGGGCGAGCATCAGCTTGCCCTTGAGATTCTTCGCCAACGCTTGATTGGCCTCGGCGTCGTAGCTGTCGCTCGTGCCGTTCCTGGAGAGGAGGCCGTGATAGCGCTCGCCCCAGTCGTCCTCGTAGTTGCGGTTGTCGTGGTTGCCCGACTCGGAGATGCCCACCTTGAAGAAATCCGGATAGCGGAACATCGCGCCGGCCGTGGCGAAACCGCCGCCGGAGTGCCCCCAGATGCCCACCCGGTCGAGGTCGATGAACGCATGACGCTGTGCCAGCTGCTTCATGCCGGCGATCTGGTCGGGGAGCGTGTTGTCGCCGAGCCGTCCGTAGTACGCATCGTGGAACGACTTGGAGCGCGTGGGATTACCGGTGCCGTCGATGGCCACCACGATGAATCCCAGTTCGGCGAGTGCCTGGTTGTCACGGGTGGCGGGCGAGAACTGCCGGCTTCCCACCGAACCGCCCTGCGGTCCCGGATAGATGTAGTTGATGATCGGGTACTTCTTCGTGGAGTCCAGCGTGGTGGGCGTCCACATGAGGCCGTGCAGGTCCCACTTGCCGGCGCGGTCCTTCACGGTGATGCGCGTCGGTGCCTTCCAGCCGGCGGCGAGCAGCTTGCTGATGTCACCCTTTTCCAGCGTGGCGATGAGCGTTCCGCTCTTTGCGTCGCGGAGTACGGTCGTCTGCGGCACATCCGGACGCGACCAGCTGTCCACGAAGTGCGTGCCCGTTGGCGACAGGGACACGTTGTGGTCACCGTCTTCAGGAGTGAGCAGTGTGACTCCCTTGCCGTCGAGGCCGATACGGTAGAGGTGGCGGAAGTACGGATCACGCCCCTTTTCCTTGCCGGCGGCGTTGAACCACACCGTGCGCGACTTCTCGTCGATACGTACCACGTCGAGCACGGTGCCTTCGCCCGTCGTGATCTTGTTCTTCAGCGCGCCGGTGGTGAGGTCGTAGAGATACAGCTGCCCCCAGTCGTCGCGCTCGGAAAACCAGAGCACCTCGTTGCTGGCCGGCAGGATGCGCCAATTCTGCTCGCCGTCGCCGCTTTCGAACTGCGTGGCGACTTCTTCGCGCAACACGTCGCGCACGTCACCGGTCGCGGCATCCGCGACCCGCAGTGTCGCCACCTTGTGATCGCGGGAGTTGCTGAGAAACGCCACCTTGCTGCCGTCGGGGAACCACTCGGTGTCGGCGAGCTTGCCGCCACAGTTGATGTGGTCGCACACGGAGCTGCGGTGCTGGTCGGCGGGCATCTTGAAGCGCACGACCTTCGGCGCGGTACCCGAGAGGTCCACCACCACCCGTTCGATCATCGAAATGGTGCTGTCGCCCGGAAGCGGATACTTCCATTGCATCAATTCCGGGTGGCCCACCTTGTAGCGCACGAGGTACATCTCCCCCGTTTTGCGCTGGTCCTGCTGGAATGTGGCGATCTTCTTCGAGTCGGGCGACCACAGCAGCACCGCGCGATCGCTGTGCACCCAGCCCGCGTTGTCCGTGGCGTAGCCGTAGTCTTTCACACCGTCGGTGGTGAGCGGCGTTTCGGCGTTGGAGGCGACGTCGCGCACCCACAGGTTCCAGTCGCGGATGAACGCGGCCTTGCTACCATCGGGGGACAACACCTCCGGAGCCCGCGAGCGGTTGCGCGACGTGGGCACGGCGGATGCCGCGGGGCACTGCGCCGATGCGGTCGCACAATTGGTCTTCACCCCCTTGGCGCTCACCAGCATCATGGGCTGCGACCCGTCCGGCTGCCGCACGCGGTAGGTGAACCGGCCATCGGGCAACCACGCCGGCTGCACGCCGGTGTTGGAGACGAGCGGCTGGGTATTGAAGCCGAGGAACTTCTCGGCGCGGGCATAGTCGGCGGCGGTGAGCACGCGCGACTGCGCATGAGCCGCCGTGAGGGGCGCGGCAAGCGCGACGGCGGTCAGGAGGACTGAGCGGCGCATCGGATGGGAAGAGGGAGGTGAATCGAACACCTCAAAACTCGCCCCGAAGGCCCGACTCTGAAAGGGCAAACGCCGGCCCTCGAGCGGGAGGGCCGGCGTACCGTGAGGAGGGTTCAGCGGCTCACGATTGCCGCGGCGGTGCGGAGGCCCACTGCCGCGAAGGTGAGGGTGCCATTGCAGCAGCTCGCTGTGGGCTGTGTCGGTGCGCCAGCCACCCAGAGGTTCTCGTGGTCGTGTGCGCGCCCCTCGGCGTCCACCACGCTGTTCAAGGGATCCGTGCCCATGCGGCAGCCGCCGGTGGGGTGTTCCTGGCCGAGGTCGTTGTTGCTGTTCTCCATGCGCAGAATGGAGCCGCCGCCGGCCTTGGCCATGCGCCGGAACAGATTGCGCAGCTCTTCCTCCTGCCACTCGCGCAACGCGGCGCTCTCGGGGGCATCCTTGAACGCCACCTGCGGCATGGGGTCACCGAAACGGTTGGTGCGTCCGCTTTCCAGTGTGAGCTTGCTGTCGCGGTCAGGGAGGACGTCGTAGTAGCCGCGCACGCGTGCCGTCGCGCCCTTGGCGCGCTGTTGCCAGTCCTGCAGCAAGGCGTCGCCGAGCAGCAGCGTGCCGTCGTCGCCTCGGAGACGCGGTTCGCGCCCGACGCTGGATTCCCAGATGCGGAGGTCGTGCCGCAGATAGCGCGACTGTTTGCCCGGGCGCATGAACTGCTTGCTCACGAGGGAGTGCTGTACGTTGATGCCCGGCAGCAGTTCCATGGGCAGTTGCAGGTAGGCATTCACGTTGCGATGACCGGCGAGATACCTGCCCACCAGGCCGCTGCGGTTTGCCAACCCGTTGGGGAAGGCCGCACTGCGCGACAACAGCAGCAGATGTGGGGACCACACGAAGCCGGCCGCGAGCACGAAGGTTTTCGCCCGGATTTCCACCGGCGCTCCCGAGGTATCGGTGCGGTTGCCGGTGGCGTGCGTGATGCGCCCCGTCTTTGCATCGGCTTCGAGCCGGCGAACGAGCGTTTCGGTGACGAGCGTGATCTTCTTGTCGCGCACGAGCGCATCCCACGTGAAGTCGGGCGAGTACTTGGCCCCCGACGGACACACGGGATAACAGGTGTCGCAGCGTTGGCACTGCGCTCGGCCCGCGTACGGCGTGCTGTTCTTCGCACTCGGGGTGCTCCACGTCGCGATGCCAGCGTTGCCCGCCCACTGCTGCAGCTGCTGGAGATTGTGATTCACCGGCAGCGGTGGCAGCGGATACGGCTTCCCCCGCGGGTCGAGTGCCACTGGCCCCTGTTCGCCCGCCACGCCCATGCGCTCTTCGGCTTCCTGATAGAACGGGTCGAGCTCCTCGTACGTGAACGGCCAATCGTCGCCGACACCGTACAGCGACTTCACTTTGAAGTCTTCGGGCGAATAGCGCGGCGACACGCCACCCCAGTGCATGGCCAGCCCACCGACGTGCATGCTCGGCGAAAAGCCCCACGTGGTGCCGTAGGCGTTCTGGTCGTCCACATGATCCGACTTCCAGGGGCTTTCACCATAACCTACGTAGCGCTCACGAGCCTGCGCGCGCTGTGCGAACGGCGTCGTGTGCCTGCCCGCCTCCACCACGAGAATCGACTGTTTCGTGTGTTCGGACAGATGCGCCGCCATCATCGCCGCGGTGATGCCGCTGCCCACGATGCAGATGTCCACTTCGTGTACCGTCGTATTCGCGTTCTGGATGATCACGACTTGGCCTCCACTGCGTTGGACACGCCGGCCGGTGCGAGTGGGAGGGGAGCGCGCCGTGCATCGTCGAGTACGCGGCAGGTGCCCGGTGACACCTGCGCGCCCAGCGCGAGATTCCATGCGTCCGGTGACGCACTCCAGTGGGCCAACAGTGCGAGGGCGATGTGTCGCGCCCCGAGCGGGGCGGGGAGCCGCTCACCGCCCTCGTCGCGCAGGGCCGCCGTCAGCACGGCGGTGCGCTGCTCT
>DCZC01000021.1 GCA_002331565.1 Gemmatimonas sp. UBA2094 | reverse complement strand
GCCGTCTGCCGTCTGCCGTCTGCCGTCTGCCAAGACCCCTTTCCACTCCCTTCGCTTCATGCGCACCGCCACCATTGCCGCCCTCGCGATCGCCACGGCACTCGCCCCCGCCGCGATCTCCGCCCAGCCCATCGCCTTCCCCGCCTCACCGGGGACGCGTACCAGTGGCTCCCCCGCGGCCGATACGCTCCGTCCGTTCGGGCTGCTGCGCGATCAGGCCATGCAGCAGCAGAAGTGGCTCGAGCTGCGCATGGAACGCACGCTCCCCGCCCTCATGCGGCGCGAGAAGATCGACCTGTGGGTCGTGCCCATGCGCGAGTACAACGAAGATCCCGTGTTCCGGGCCATCACGTCGCCCACCACCTTCGCGGCACGCCGTCGCACCATCTACGTCTTCTTCGATCGCGGCCCCCAACAGGGCATCGAGCGCATCGCACTCGGCGGCACCTCGCAGGGGAACGTGTTCAAGGCCGTGCGCAGCATGAAGCCGGTCGCCGCCGCCGCTGCCGGCAGCCGCGACAACTCGCGGCAGGCCGAACTCTGGGGCGACGAACAGTGGAACGTGCTCAAGCAAGTCATCGAGGAGCGCAAGCCGCAGAAGATCGCCATCAACACGTCGCGCACGTTTGCCTTCGCCGACGGGTTGTCCAGCGGGGAGAAGGAGGGGATGCTCGAAGCGCTGGGGCCGCAGTGGGGCGCCAAGGTGGTGAACGCCGAAGCCCTCGCCGTCGATCTCGTCGCCGCCCGCCAGCCCGAAGAGGAAGCGGCCTTCCGCGAGCTCAATCGCGTGGCGTGGGACATCATCAGCGAGGCCTTCTCGAGCAAGGTCATCACCCCCGGCGTGACCAAGGCCGACGACGTGGTGTGGTGGATGCGCCAGCGACTCGCCGATCTCGGCCTCTCCACCTGGTTCCAGCCCAGTGTGGAAGTGCAGCGCGCCTTCGGCAGCCCCGAGCTGGTGGGCGTGAATCCCACGATTCTCCCCGGCGACATCCTCCACTGCGATTTCGGCGTGACGGCCATGGGGCTCAACACCGACACGCAACACATGGGCTACGTGCTCAAGCCCGGCGAAACCGACGTGCCGGCCGGCATCAGGAAGACGCTCGCCAACTCGAACCGCCTGCAGGACATCACCATCGAGGAGCTCAAGCCCGGACGCACCGGCAACGAGGTGCTCAAGGCCGTGCTCACGCGCATGAAGGCCGAGGGCATCGACGGCACCGAATACTCGCATCCCATCGGCCTCAACGGCCACGGCGCCGGTGCGCTCGTGGGCCTGTGGGATTACCAGGACGGCGTACCGGGACGCGGCGATCACACGATCATCCCCGGCATGTGGTACTCCATCGAACTGCAGGCCACCACGCCGGTGCCGGAGTGGAACAACCAGCAGGTGCGGTCGGCGCAGGAAGAGGACGTGATCATCGACGCCACCGGCAAGGTGCGCTGGGCATTCGGGCGGCAGAGCACGTTCCACATTGTGAAGTCGCCGCTGAAGTGAGCGGGTGTCCGCGTGGTCGCCGCACCGGCCAACGCCCCTCTTCCGGCCGCCGCTAAGTTCGGGTCATGACCAAGAAACGTTTGATCGTCGTGGGCGACCGCGTGCTCGTGAAGCTGGAGGATGGCGAGCAGCGGTCGAAGGTGGGGCTCTACTTGCCGCCCACCGCGGTGGACAACCAGGCGGTGCAGGGGGGCGAGATCGTGGCCACCGGGCCCGGTCTCGCACTCCCCGATCTGGCCGACCAGGGCGACGAGCCATGGCGCATCGGCGGCTACAGCGGCCGTGAGGCGCGGTACGTGCCCATGCAGGCCACAGTGGGCGACTACGCGCTCTTCTTCCGCAAGGCCGCGGTGGAGATCACGTTCGAGAGCGAGCAGTATCTCGTGGTGCCGCAGGCCGCCATTCTGGCGCTGGTGCGGGAGCCGCGGGAAGACATTCCGGAATACTGACAGGGAGTCTGCCGAGATGATGTACCCCGAGCAGTTGCTCATTCCCATGCGCCAGGAGCTCACACGCCTTGGCGTCGAAGAGTTGAAGACCGTGGCCGAGGTAGACGCGAAGCTCGCCGACCAGAAGGGCACGGCCCTGGTGGTGGTGAACTCGGTGTGCGGCTGCGCGGCGCGCAACGCGCGGCCGGCGGTCGCCATGGCCCTGCAGCATGCGGTCAAGCCCGACGTGTCCACGACGGTGTTCGCCGGCCAGGATCGCGAAGCCACCGACCGCGCCCGCGGCTACTTCGTGGGCTATCCGCCGTCGTCGCCGAGCATCGCCCTCATGAAGGACGGCGACGTGGTGTTCATGTTGGAGCGCTACCAGATCGAGGGGCGGAGCGCCACTGACATCGCCGCCGATCTGACGCGCGCATTCGATCGATACTGCGCCCGCCAGCCCGCCTGAGCCGCGACAGCCCTTCCGGCGGGTGACGAGGCCCCCGAGGGTATCTTCCCGCCGTGAACCATCCGACGCCCCACCCCCTCTCCTTCACCCGCCACGAATTCGCCGGCGCCTTCGGTGACCTTGGCACCGATCTGCCGCTCCTCGTCGGCGTCGTGCTCGCCACCGGCATGGACGCGCCGGCGGCCTTCGTGGCCTTCGGTGGCCTCCAGATCCTCTCCGGCTTCGCCTACCGGCTCCCCATGCCGGTGCAGCCGCTCAAGGCCATGGCGGCCATCGCCATTGCCGGCAAAATCGCGCCGCCGCTGCTCGCCGCGGGCGGGCTCATCGTGGGCGTCGCCATGCTGCTGCTTGCCAACACCGGCGCGCTCGAATGGATCGCCCGCACCGTCCCCAAGCCGGTCGTGCGCGGTATCCAGGTGGGGCTGGGTATCCAGCTCCTGACCCTCGCCCTCACCCGCTTCCTCCCCGCCGGCGGCCCGAGCGGCTGGCTGCTCGCTGCCACGGCGCTGGGCATCATAGCGGCCATGCGCCGCAACCGGCACATCCCGGCCGGACTCGTCGTGCTGACACTCGGGCTCGGCTACGCGGCCATCACCTGGCCGGCCGACACCGCCGGGCCGTGGGGTTTTCACCTGCCATCGCTCCCAGACCGCTGGCCTACGGCCGACGAATTCAGTAGCGCCGCCCTCCTCCTCGCCCTCCCCCAGATTGCCCTCTCCCTCGGCAATTCGGTGCTGGCCACCCGGCAGGTAGTGGCCGATTTCTTCCCTGAACGCCAACCGCTCACGGTGCAGCGCATCGGCACCACGTACGGACTCATGAACCTCGTCGCCGCCCCACTGGGGGGGCTCCCGGTCTGTCACGGGTCGGGTGGGATCGTGGGGCACTACGTTTTCGGCGCCCGCACCGGCGGCAGTGCCGTCATCTACGGCTCGGCGCTGCTCGTCGCCGGGCTGTTCCTCGTGGGTGATCCGGCCGCCTTTCAGCGGCTCGTGCCCGGGCCCGTGCTTGGCGTCCTCCTGTTCGTGGAGGCGCTGGCGGTGCTCGCACTGGTGCGGGATCAGTGGCCGTCCCGAACCGCGTTCGCCCTCGCGATCGTCTGCGGGCTCACGGCGGCGTATGCGCCGTACGGTTACGCCCTGGCGTTGATCGGTGGCACACTGCTGAGTCTGATCCTGCGACGCAGCCGGGAAATATCCGTCTCACCCTGAATTTCCCAGACGAAGGGCGCGGCAGATGGGTGGTCCCCAGGCCATGCCGGGTGGCCGGCTCGCAGGGTTCGTGAGCGACGGGGTCAGAAGAACCAGCGTTTGAGCCCGGTGCGGCCGGCGCGGTTGGCGCCCGCCAAGCGCCAGTAGAGCGCGAAGCCGGAGACGGTGAGGGCAAACAGGGCGAGCCCCCACACCATGGCGAACACCAGCCCGCCATCGCCGAACGCCTCGCCGGAATGCACGCGGTTGATGAACGGCTTGTCGGCGTAGCTGTCGCTGCGCAGGAACTTCGCCGTACGCGCGTCGAAGACGAGCCGCTTGTCCTCGCCCCCTTCGGGTTGGCCGAGGTACAACGTGATGACCGGCTCCCGGCCCTTGAGTTCGATGGCGATCCTGTCGACGGGGGCGCCGGGCGCCTCCTTCGCGGCGCCCGCCATGACCTGGGTGATGAGCCCCGTCCAGGCGTCGGGCGGTGAGTCGGTCTTCACGGCACTCACGAGGTCGCGGTTCGCCTCGCGCAGCGCCTCGTCCTCCCCGAAGAACTCGGTTCCAGCGACGAGAACGCCGGTGAGCGCGGCGAAGGCAAGGAAGAGGGCGGCGGGGGCACCGATCCAGCGGTGCCACTGACGCCAGAAGGCGGGTGTCGGCATGGGTGGGGGAGAGGGGGAAACGCGATTGGCGGAAGATCCGTTGTCCCGAATGTCCATTTTGCAGCGGGCGGGGTAATATCCGCCCAGTGTCGCGTAATTGCACCGTTTCACATTCCAGACCACAACCATGTCCCTCTCCCGCCGCCTCCTTGCGTCCTTCTCGCTCGTCGCCGTCGCCGCCAGTGTCGCCGCTGCGGCGCCGCGCATCATCGCCGACCTCACGGGCAAGTGGAACGTGACGGTCGCCACGCCCGATGGCACGCAGCCGTCGGTCATGACGATCACGCAGAAGGGCGACTCTATCTCCGGTACCCTCGAGTCGCAGCTCGGCAGCGCCCCTGTTGCGGGCGTGGTCAAGGGCGACACCCTGAAGTTCGCCTTCGCACTCGATATGGGCGGCCAGCAGCTCGTCATCAACGGCGTGGGCGCCATCAAGGACAAGGACAACATGAACGGCGCCCTCGACGTGGCCGGCTTGGGCGTGATGCCGTTCACCGCCGTTCGCCAGCCGTAACGCCGAGGGCACGCTACCGCGACGAGTCGCACCAACTCGGCAGCGGTAGTCTCCCACTCGGTTCTCAGCGCCGCACGGGCTCGCTCCAGTGCCCGTGCGGCGCTGCGTTCGCTCCCGTGGCCGACCCGAACCTCCCTCCTCTGCTTGGCGACTCGCCACCCTATGGCCCGTAATCTTCCGCTTGCGCTGCTGTCTCTCGCCGCCGGTCTGGGCGCCACGTGGGTGGGGGCGCGCGGCGCCGGTGCCGTCCCGCCACTCGGCGCTCTGCTGTCCCCCGCCGTCGGGCTCTGGGCCAACACCGTCGACGATCTGCCGGCCCAGGCGGCCGCGAAGATTCCGGGGCTCACCGACTCGGTGGATATCCGCTACGACGCGCGGAGTGTGCCGCACATCTTCGCCAGCAACGAACTCGATGCGGTGCGCGCGCTCGGCTACGTGGTCGCGCGAGACCGCCTGTTCCAGCTCGAGCTGCAGGCGCGCGCCGGTGAGGGCACCCTCACCGAACTGGTGGGCGACGTCGCGCTGTCGGCCGACCGGGAAACGCGCCACCTCGGCATGCCGCGGGCAGCGGAGGCGCGCATGGCGCAGATGGACACCGCGGGACCGCTCTACAAGATCCTCGCGGCGTACGCCGAGGGGATCAATGCCTATCGCACGTCGCTCGCCACGGCGCAGCTGCCCATCGAGTACAAGCTCCTGCAGAAAACGCCGCGCGAGTGGTTGCCGGTGTACTCCATGCACTTGCTGAACCGCATGGGCTACACGCTTGCGCACGCGCCCACGGAACTCGACCTGCTGCAGGCGCGGGCGCTCGTGGGCGACAGCGCGGCGCGGGCGTTCTGGGACAGCTCGTCGCCGGTACAGGAGCCCATTCAACCCGCACCGCGCGGCGCGCCGCGCGAGATGCTGGCGATGGTGCCCGCTCCCGGCACGCCCGATACGTCGGCGCAGCGGCTCGTCGCCGC
>DCZC01000232.1 GCA_002331565.1 Gemmatimonas sp. UBA2094 | reverse complement strand
CCTCTCGCGGGGCTCGTGGCCGGCCGCGACGTGGTCACGTCGAACGATGGCAGCGCCTGGCGGCAGGCCGTGTTCTCGCGCGCCGCCGGTCAGGCCCTCATGCTGCCGCTGCTCGTCCTCGCGCTCGCGGCGCTGCTGGCCGAGGCGTACGTCAGCAATCGGTAGCGGCGCCGTCCTGCGCGCGGCCCGTCTCGTTTAGCTTGTAGTCATGGGTTTACCACGTCTGCTCGACGCGGTCGCGGGGCTGTCCGCCTTCGACCGTGTGCTCAAGACCCTTCCCGGTCCGGGTGGGTCTTTTCGTGTTGGGGGATTGGCCGGCAGCGCCGATGCGGTGCTCGTCGCCGCGCTGGCGCGCGCCCTGCCGCAACGGCTGGTGGTGGTCATCACCGACCAGCTGGGTGACGCCGAACGGTGGCTTGCCGACCTGCAGTCGCTCGTGGACGATACCCCGGTGGCGCTGTACCCGCCGCGCGAAGGGTTCGGCGAAGTCGAGCCCCACGCCGAAGTCGCCGGCGAGCGCGTAGAGACACTCGAGAAGCTCGGGCGGAGCGGTGTGCGCATCCTGCTCACCACGTCGCGCGCCGTCCTCGAACGCACTGCGCTCCCCAAGGCGCTGAGCGGGGCGCGCCTCGAGCTACGCAAGGGCGATGTGCGTCGCCCGGAAGAGCTGGCCGCGCATCTAGAACGCATCGGGTTCGAACGCGTGCCGATGGTGGAAGACGTCGCGCAGTTCAGCGTGCGCGGCGGCATCTTCGACATCTACTCGTTCGGCATGGCCGAGCCGGTGCGCCTCGAGTTTTGGGGCGACGACGTCATCGAGCTGCGGCACTTCGATCTCAATTCGCAGCGCAGCACCCGCGATGCCGAAGTCGCGCTCGTGCTCCCGGTGGACGGGCGCGTACAGGCCGCCGACGACACCGACGAACGCGTCACGCTTCCCGAATTGTGGCCCGCCGACTCGCTGGTCGTGATGCCGGCCGGCAGCAGCGTGCTGCCGGAGTTGGTGCGCACGTGGGAAGAGGCCGCGCACCATATAGAGCTGGCGCTGCGCCGCGGTGAGGCATACACGCATCGCGACCGGCTTTTCGTGGAGCCGCCGAAGATGGCGAGCACGCTCGCCCGGTTCGGCACGCTGCGCTTCAACCCGCCGCCGCAGAAGGCGGCGAGCGCCAACGCGGCCGACCTCGCGCCGGTGGGGCCCGAGCCCGACGTCACGTTCCCCACCCGCAATCCGGAGACAATCTCGCGTGACCTGCGCGTGCTACGCCGGTTGCAGCGCGACGGGTTGCATACAGTCATCCTGTGCGACAACGCGGGGCAGGCGGAGCGCCTCGAGGAACTGCTCGGCGAGGACGGGCCGGTGGCCGCATCGCTCGCCATCGGCGTGCTCGGTGGCGGCTTCGTGGTGCCCAACGTGGTGCGCGTCCTCACCGACCACGAGATCTTCCGGCGCGACCGGCGCTTGCGCCGCACGCGCCGCTACAGCACGGGCGCCTCGCTCGAAAGCCTTGGCGCGCTCAAGCCCGGCGACTTCGTGGTGCACCTCGAACACGGCATCGGCATCTACCGTGGCATCGAGAAGGTGTACGTGCGCGAAGCCACCATCGAAAGCGCCGTTATCGAGTACGAGGGGGGCGACCGGCTGAACGTGCCGCTCTACCGCATCGATCAGATCGAGCGGTACCGCAGCGCGAGCGACGTGAGTGCCGACGCCCCGCCGCCGCGCTTGCACAAGCTGGGCGGCAAGCAGTGGAAGGCCCAGCGCGAAAAGACGCGCATGGCCATCCTCGAGATGACGCAGGAACTGCTGCAGCTGTATGCCCGCCGCAAGGTCACCACGCGCCCACCGCACGGGGCGGACGGCGCGTGGCAGCGCCAGCTCGAAAGCAGCTTCCTGTTCGAGGACACCCCCGACCAGCGCAAGGCCACCGAGGACGTGAAGCGCGACCTCGAGGGCGAGCGCCCCATGGATCGCCTCCTCGTGGGTGACGTGGGCTACGGCAAAACCGAAATTGCCATCCGTGCCGCCTTTAAGGCCGTGCAGAGCGGGCGGCAGGTGGCGGTGCTGGTGCCGACGACCATCCTTGCCGAACAGCATGCGCGCAGCTTCGGGGACCGCCTGGCCGACTTCCCGATCACCGTGGAGGTGATGAGCCGTTTCCAGACGGCCGCGCAGCAGGCGGTCGTGGTGGAGAAGCTCAAGAAGAAGCAGATCGACATCATCATCGGCACGCACCGGTTGCTGAGCCCCGACGTGGAGTTCGCCGAACTGGGGCTCATCATTGTCGACGAGGAGCACCGCTTCGGCGTGAAGCACAAGGAGCGGCTCAAGCAGCTCAAGCTGTCCACCGACGTGCTCACACTCACCGCCACACCCATCCCGCGCACGCTGCACCAGTCGCTGGCGGGGCTGCGCGACCTCACGCTGATGCAAACGGCGCCGCGCGACCGTTCACCGGTGCTCACCTTCGTGGAGCCGTTCGACGACGCGCTCATCGAGGAAGCGATCAGCCGTGAGCTCGACCGCGGCGGGCAAGTGTTCTTCGTGCACAACCGCATCGAGACCATCGAAGCGATTGCCGACCACCTGCGCCGGCTGGTGCCGCGCGCGACGGTGGCGGTGGGGCACGGCCAGATGAAGGAGCGGGAGCTCGAGCGGATCATGCGGCAGTTCGTGGAGGGGGAAGTGGACATCCTCGTCTCCACTCTCATCGTGGAAAGCGGGCTCGACGTGCCGAACGCCAACACGATGTTCGTGAACCGCGCCGATCACCTCGGTCTCGCGCAGCTCTATCAGCTGCGCGGCCGCGTGGGACGCTCGCACCGCCGCGCATACTGCTACCTGCTGGTGCCCGATCGGGTGGACGAGGATGCGGAGCGCCGCCTGGCGGTGCTCGAGCATCATACCGAGCTGGGCGCCGGCTACCGCGTGGCCCTCAAGGACCTCGAGCTGCGTGGCGCGGGTAATCTCCTCGGACCCGAGCAGTCGGGCTTCGTGCACTCCGTCGGCTTCGACCTCTATCTGCGGCTCCTCGACGAGACCGTCCGGCAGCTCGCGGACGGCGACGGCCAGAAGTCGTGGATCCCGGCCGACGTCAACCTCGACTTCCCCAGCTATCTCCCCGACGACTACATCGCCTCGCAGGAGGCCAAGCTGGACGTCTATCGCCGGCTGACCGCCCTGCGCGACCCGACGGCCATCGAGGCGCTCCGGCAGGAGGTTCGCGACCGCTTCGGGGCGCTCCCGGCACCGGCCGAGGCGTTGTTCGGCAGTGCCATGCTGCGCGTGGTCGGGGCGGCCTTGGGGGTGGAGGGGGTGCTTGTGCGCGCGTCCGAGGCACGTATTACCTTCAGGGCTGACGCAGTTCCGCGCCTCAAGGGGCTGTCGGCGGCATTCCACGGGGTGCAATTCCAGGTGGATGTCCGCCGCGCGCAGCCGCTGGCCCTCAAGCTTACCCGACTGGGCGGAGCGGAAATGCTCGAGGGGCTCATCCGAGCGCTCAAGGCCCTCGTGTAAACCCACCCACGTCACGTTCCCCGAGTCAGACCTTCATGAAATCCTACCGTTTGTCCGTGCTCGCTGCCGTCGCGTTCGCCGTGGCCTGTGGCGCGGCGTCCAACCCCGACGTGGCGGCGACTGCCGGCAATCAGCAGCTCCCGGCGGCCAAGCTCGCGGAGATCCTGGGACAGTCCCAGGCGCCGCTCGAGAAGGACGTGGCTCGCTCGATCGCCGAGCTCTGGGTGAACTACCAGCTGGTTGCCCTGTCGGCGGCCAAGGGTGACTCGCTCACCGATCCCAAGGTCATGCAGGACGCGCTGTGGTCGAATCTCGACAACATCCGCGTCAAGAAGTTCTACGACAACGTGTCGAAGGGTTGGAACGATCAGGCCCCCGGCGGCGACGAGCAGCGCTACAACAGCGGTGAGGCCTTCGCGGCCCGTCACATCCTCATCAAGCTGGAGCAGGGTGCGACCCCCGAGCAGCAGACTGCGGCGCGTAGCAAGGCCATGGACATCCTCCGTCAGGCCACCCCGGCCAACTTCGCGTCGTTGGCGGCCCGCTCGGACGAGCCGGGTGCCAAGGAGCGCGGCGGTGACCTCGGCCTGTTCGGCAAGGGCATGATGGTACCCGAGTTCGAGAAGTGCGTCGTGGCGCTCAAGCCGGGCGAGATCTCGAAGGAGCCCTGCCAGACGTCGTTCGGCTTCCACATCATCTACCGCTCGCCCTTCGCCGACGTGGCCGAGAAGTTTGCGCCCATCGCGAAGCAGCGGAACGTGGCGATCGCCGAGAGCACCTACCTCGCGAAGCTCGAGAGCAGCAACGAAGTGAAGATCGAAGCGAGCGCCACGAAGAAGGCCAAGGAGATTGCCAAGAACACGCTCGGCTACCGCGACGACAATGACGCGCTGGCCACGTACAAGGGCGGCAAGCTCACCGCCGCCCGCTTCGCCGAGTGGCTCGCGGCGTACCCTCCCTCGTCGCAGATCCGACCGCAGCTGGTGCAGGCGCCGGACACGCTCGTCGAGAAGTTCGTGAAGCAGATCGTGCGCAACGAGCTCGTGCTGAAGCAGGCCGACAGCGCCAAGGCCACGGTGGACACGGCCGAGATGTCGAACCTGTTCCTCAACTTCAAGAATGCGGTCTCGCAGACCTGGACGTCGCTCGGCGTCGAGCCGGCGAAGCTGGCGGACAGTGCGAAGACGGCGGGCGGTGACAAGGAGAAGATCGCCGGCGCCAAAGTCGAGGCGTTCTTCACCAAGCTCGTGAAGAACGAAGTGCCGTTCGTCGACGTGCCGTACCCGGTCGCCCGCGCGGTGCAGAAGAAGTACGACTTCAACATCAACGAAGCCGGCCTCGACAAGGTGCTCGAGCTGGCGAAGGGTGTGCGCGCGAAGAGCGACTCGAGCAAGGTGCCGGGCGGTGCCCCGGCTCCGGCGCCCGACACCACGAAGAAGTAATCGCCCATTCGGCGTAGTCCCGCGCCCCGGCCGGTCTCCGGTCGGGGCGCGTTGGCTGAGCCCCTGCACGATTCCGTTGCAACACAGGTCCCGTCCTCGGGTACTCATCGGTATGATGCCTCGACTGCTCTCCCGTTCCGTGTTTGCCGCCACCACGCTCAGCGTGGCGGCGGTACTGTCGCCGTCCGCCCTCGCGGCGCAGGCCGTTCCCGCCAAGGCCGAGGTGCCGGCCGCGCCGCAGGACACCGTGCGCGGTCTCCCGATCGACGGCATCGCCGCGATCGTGGGCGATCAGCTCATCCTGGTGTCCGAGCTCATGACCGCGGTCAATCAGGCGCGCGCCTCGGGCGCCAAGGTGGAGTCGGCCTCCGACCTCGCCAAGCTCGAAGCCGATATGCTCGAGCGGCTCATCGACGCCGAATTGCTCGTCCAGAAGGCGAAGGCCGAGAAGGTCGAGGTACAGGACGGCGACATCGCGAGCGCCGTGGACGATCAGGAAAAGGGGGTGCGCAAGCGCTTCAAGAGCGACGCCGAGTTCAAGGCGGCGCTCAAGGAGGCGGGCATGGGCACGCTGGAAGAGTGGCGCAAGATCACCGGCGACCAGCTCCGTCGCGACAAGCTGCAGCAGCAGGTCATGCAGAAGCTGCAGCGCGACGGCAAAGTCACGTCGGTGAACGTGAGCGAGGACGAGATCAAGGAGGCGTTCGACGTCTTCAAGGCGCGTGTGGGGCCCAAGGAAGCACGCGTGGGGCTCCGGCAGATCGTGGTGGCCACCAAGCCCAGCGACGACGCCAAGAAGCGCGCTCGCGCCAAGATCGATTCCATCTGGCTCGACCTGCAGAAGAACCCGCAGGACTTCGAGCTGATGGCCAAGAAGTACTCGATGGACGGGTCCGCCGAATTGGGCGGCGACCTTGGCTGGAACCGGCGCGGTCGCATGGTCCCTGAGTTCGACCGCATGATGTTCTCGCTCAACCCCGGGGTCATCAGCCCCATCGTGGAAACGGCGTTCGGCTTCCACATCATCCGGGTGGACCGGGTGCAGCCGGCCGAGGTGAAGGCGCGCCACATTCTCGTCCGTCCGCAGGTCGACTCCGCCGACGAGCGCCGCGCGCGGTTGCTCGCCGACAGCGTGGCCAAGGCGTGGCGGGCCGGTGGCAGCTTCGACTCGCTCAGCGTGTCGTTCCACGACGCGGCGAGCGGCGAGGACAAGTCGATTCCCGAATACCCGCGCAGCGAACTGCCCGAGCCGTATCGCAACGCCCTCGAAGGGGCGACGCTCAACCAGATTCTCGATCCTTTCCCGCTCCCCGATCCGGCGGCCGGCGTGGCCAAGTTCGTGGTGGCGCAGGTCACCTTCCTCGACGAGGCGGGTGAGTGGACGTTGGCCGAGGCGCGCGATCGCATTCGCGATCAGCTGTCGGAAGAGCGCAAGATGCGGCGGCTCATCGACAATCTGAAAAAGCAGACGTTCGTGAGCGTGCGCTACGATCCGGCGAAGCAGGGAGGCGACGGCCGGTGATCACTCTGGGACTGACGCTCGGCGACCCGCGGGGCATTGGTCCGGAAATCATTGCCAAGGCGCTTGGTGATCCGCGTATCGCGGCACTGAGCGCCTTCGTGTCGTGGCGGCTGATCGGTCCGCGGCGGGCCGGCGTGTCCGTCGACGACGATCTCGGGGCGTGGCGCCCCACCGGCGACCACGCGGCCGACGAGGCGCAGGGTGGGC